>NZ_JBHWHH010000008.1:0-77799 GCF_042732555.1 Nocardia sp. NPDC059764 | reverse complement strand
CCGGTGGATCGCGTGACCGATCCACCGGAACCCGATTCATCCGCGCCAAGCCGGAGTTCGGCGGCGACATGCCGGGTAGACCTGCGCACCGCGGCGACGATGACCAGTGCCATCGCGGGTCCGGTGACGAAGCACAACAGACTCAGGGCGATCAGTAGAACGGTTCCCACGTGCGGATTATTGTCCGCCTTGGGGTGTTTCGGCCAATTTCGGCTAATACAAGGCAACGACGGCGCGACCACCGTACCGCCGGTGTGATCGAGGCCATAGCCGCCCGCCCGTCACGTCCGCGGGACCTGTCTCGTCCAAGGGGTGCACACGATCCCAGGAAGGACGACACCATGTCGCGATTGACCATGCACGAGGCGGCTCCCGAGGTCTACCAGGCCTGGCTCGCCGCCGAGACCGCGATCCGGCGCGGCCCGCTCGACGCCACCGTGCGCGAGCTGGTGAAGATCCGGGTCTCCCAGATCAACGGCTGCCTCTTCTGCATCGACATGCACTCCACCGAGGCCCGCAAGGAAGGCGAGACCGAGCGTCGCCTCTGGCACCTCGACGCCTGGCGCGAGTCGGCGCTGTTCACCCCGGCCGAGCGGGCCGCGCTCGAATACGCCGAGGCCGCAACGCAGCTCGGCCCGCACGGGGTGAGCGACGAGATCTGGGCGGGCGTCGAGAAGCACTTCGACGACGGCCGGCGGGCCGGCCTGGTCGCGGTGACCGCTCAGATCAACCTGTGGAACCGCATCGGCGTCCCGCTGCGGCTGGAGCCGCTCGGCGGCTAGGTTCCGTCTCGCAGTAGCCGGAATCAGGGGCGCAGCAGGGGACGTCCTGCGAGTGCCGCGGCCCAGAGCTTGTCCGCGGCATCCTCGATGTCCCCGTCCAGGAACTCGGGCAACAGGACGTCGGCCTCGGGCACCCGCAGCCGAGGGGCCTTCACATCACCGAGGAAGACGACCTCGCCCCTGTCTCCGGCCTCGAACCACGCCCCCGCTGTCGCGGCGCCGTGCACGGCGAGCATCCCCATGTCGGAGAACTCCGTCATCAGCAGGCCCCCGACGGTGAGCGAGCCGCCGATGAAAAGGTTGCTGTCCAGCAGGCACATCAGGTGCCGCGCGGTGACCGAGCCGGTGACGTAGAGCGGCGTGCAGACGTCTCCGTTCAGAAAGCGCATCGGCCCGTCGACCGTCAGGTCGCCATCGATGACGTACACGGTGTCCTCCGCCAGACCGGGATCGTTCCCGATCGACAACGGCCCGTCGACGATCAGGTCGCCCTGGTGCACGAAGAAGCACTCCGGCTCCTCCTCGAAGAGGTCTTCCAGATCCTCCACGTGGTTGTCGCTGGCTTTGCCGATGTCGTAGCGCTTCACCGCCTCGGACAGCGGTACCGATTCCCAACTCGCGCTCCACCGTTCGAAAGACACCCGACTCCTCGCGTACTTGCTCGATACCCGTTGCAGTCCAAGGAGTCTCGCACACACCCGCGGAGCGGGATCACCACCAGCCGAGAATCGGGCGCAGTTCGCGCCCGAGCTCGGGGGCCAGCGAGCGCGCGTAGCTCGCGGTCAGGTGGTGTTCGTCGTGGTAGACGAGGATGTTGCCTTCGACGACGGCGCAGACGACGGGCTCGCAGACCGCGTCGTTGGGGTCGATCAGGTGCATGTTCGGGAAGGCGGACGCGGGGCCCTCGGCGGGGTTCAGGGGCGAGAGGGCCTCGGAGCGCTTCAGACCGCAGCTCACCCGGTCGCCGCCGCCGGCCAGGCAGTCGATGGCGCGGTAGCGGATGCCGTTGCGGCGCAACCACGGGGTGTCGCGGATGCCGATGACCTCGAGGCCACGGTCGGACAGGGCCGACCAGACGTCGATGTAGTCCTGCGGGGTCTCGTCGCCGCCGTTGTCGCTGGGACGGGTGGCGGTGGTGAAGACGTAGTCGGGGCGCTCGATGCCGAGGCGGTCGATGACCTCGCCCGACCAGTCACGGCAGTCCGGGTTGTGCTGGCCCTTGTACATGGGCTCCTCGGCGACCGTCAGCGGGCAGCCCATCTTCAGGTAGACGACGACACGGAAGCGGTGCTGCTCGCCGAGCAGTTGCAGCGCCGGAATCCAGTGCTCGGCATGGGAATTGCCGACCACCGCGATGGTGCGGTGGGCGTTCTGGTCACCGTAGGTGCAGGTGATCACCGCGCGGGTGTCGAAGTCGGAGATGCAGCCGTCGCGAGTGGGGTACGCGATATCGGCGGGGGCTTCCTCCGTGGTGGGGCGCATGGGCGCGCGCGGCACCAGGGCCTGATCGGTGAGGGCCGCCGCGCCCGGGTACTTCGCGGGATCCAGCTGGCCGACCGCGTGCGCCTTCGCGCCGTTGTTCCACTGCCACGCCACCGTCGAACCCAGCAGCAGCACACCGACAGTCGTGACCGCGATACCGGTGAGCAGACTGCCCCGCCCGGCGAGCAGGCGGACCGGGACCGCGAGCGCGCGACCGGCGGACCGGCCGTCGAGCAGACGCGACAGTCCGGCGGCCACGCGCCCGCGCTCCGGGACGGTCGCGGGCTTGGAACGCTCCCGCAGCGGCTCCTCCACCAGATGGTGGGTGCCGTAGGCGAGCAGCAGCGAGACCACGATGATGACCAGACCGTCCAGCGCTCCGGCCCGGCGCTGATGCTGCTCACCCAGATAGAAGATCAGAATCGGCCAGTGCCACAGGTACAGCGCGTACGCGAAACCACCCAGTTGCACGATCGGGCCGGTGGCCAGCAGCCGGTTCACCACCGGCTGATCGGCGGTGTCGCGGCCCGCGCCCGCGAGAATCAGTGCGGCGGTGGCCAGCACGGGGATCAGGGCGGCGGGACCGGGGAACACCAGAACGCCGTTGACCACCCAGCCGCAGCAGGCGATCACCGCGATTCCCATCCAGGCCAGCGCTTCCCGCGCGGGCGTGGGCAGCCGGATCAGGGGTGCGCACAGCGCGAGCAACGCGCCGGCCAGCGGTTCCCAGGCGCGCGCGAAGGTGTCGTAGTAGTTCCAGCCCTGCTGGGTCGAAACACCCTCGGCGGCATAGCCGAACGAGATCACCACGGCGATCGCGAACACCACCGCGAGTGTCACCCGCAGCATCCCGTCCCGGCCCAGCCGCCGCACGATCGGATGCGCGGCAGCGCGTTTCCAGGTGTAGGCGAGCCGCAGTCCGGTCGCCACCAGCGCCACCACCAGCAGCAGCGCCAGATACATCTGCCCCTGCACCGACATCGACCACAGATGCTGCAACGGGCTCACCGACGGATCCGCGGCCAGATAGTCCGACCAGGACATCGCCAGATACCAGTTCTGGTAGTAGAACAGCGAAGCCAGCGTCTGCCCGGCGATATCGGACCAGCGGGTGTACGGCAGCAGCACGACCGCGGCCACCACCACCGCGGCCAGCACCACCACCATGGCGGGCAGCAGTCTGCGCAGGGTGCGCCGCACGGTCCGCAGCACCCCCACCGAGCCGGTGTCGGCGCGCCGCACCAGCATGCCGGTGAAGAAGAAGCCCGACAGCACCAGGAACACGTCCACGCCGCCCGACACCCGGCCGGCCCAGATGTGGAAGGCGACCACGAGGGCGATAGCTACGCCGCGCAGGCCGTCCAGATCGTGTCGGTAGGAGCCGGGCCTGACGGGGGCGCCCGGGACCGGCTGGCGGTCGCGGTCGGGCGCGGTCGGATGATCGGTGCTGGATATGGACATGACGGCTGCCATTGTCGGTCAGGGGTCGTGGAAATCCCCAATCGCCACACAGAAGACGTCCGGAATGTACCGATTTGCACTGGTCAGGCGAATACGAAATAGCGCAGCCAGAGATAGGGAGCGGCCACCGCAATAGTGACAGCCGTCACCAGAATGCCCTTCCGGGTGAATTCCCAGAACGAGATCGGATGGTCCGAACGCCGCGCGATCCCGAGCATCACCACGTTCGCGCTGGCCCCGACTGCTGTGAGGTTGCCACCGAAATCCGCGCCCAGTGCCAGCGCCCACCACAGCGCGTCCGCCCGGCCGGGCTGTTCGACGTGCGCGGCCAGCTCCGCCACCAGTGGACTCATGGTCGCCACGTACGGGATGTTGTCGATCACCCCCGACAGCACCGCCGAGACGACCAGTATCAGCATGGTTGCCACGAGCGCGTTTCCGCCGGTGAGTTCGGTCGCGAATTTCGCCGCACGGCCGATCACACCGGTTTTCACCAGTGCCCCGATCATCACGAACAAGCCCACGAAGAACAGCAGGGTCTCCCATTCCACCGCGCCCAGGTAATCACGTTGCGGCAGACCGGAAATCAACACCAGCGCACCGGCTCCGAGTAATGCCACAAGGGACGGCTCGAGGTGGAGAATCGGGTGGCCGAAGAAACCCACGAAAACCGCGGCCAGCACAATTCCGCACTTGATCAGCAGTTTCGGATCGCGAATGGCCTCACGCTCGTTCAGGCCCATGATGTCGGCCGCCCGCTCGGGATCGACGTCGAACGCGCCCCGGAACAGCCGCGGCAGCAGCAGCGTGAACACCGCCAGTTCGATCAACACGATCGGGGTCAGATTCAGGAAGAAGTCGTTGAACGACAACCCCGCTCGGCTGCCGATGATGATGTTCGGCGGGTCACCGATCAGGGTGGCCGCGCCGCCGATATTGGAGGCCAGCACCTCGGCGATGAGAAAGGGCGTCGGCGACACCTCCAGCCGCTCGCACACCAGGAGGGTGACGGGGGCGATCAGCAGTACGGTCGTCACATTGTCGAGAAATCCGGAGGCTGTGGCGGTGATCAGGACCAGCAGGATCATCACCCGCAGCGCGGATCCCTTGGCCCGCTTGGCCGCCCAGATCGCGGCGTACTCGAAGATGCCGGTGTGCCGCAGCACGCCGACGATGATCATCATGCCGAGCAGCAGGTAGAGGACGTTCCAGTCGATGCCGGTCTCGTGCGAGTAGAAGACGTCGTCGGCGTCGACGATGCCGACCGCCACCACGGCGCCGCCACCCACCAGGGCCGCGGTCGTCTTGTGGACGCGTTCGGAGGCGATCAGCACGTAGGCGATCGCGAAGACCGCGAGGGCGAAGACGACATTCACGGTCGCCGCCCCGGCGGGCTCAGTTCGCCAGCGCCACCTCGAGCAGCCGCGACGAGGTGATCACACCGAGCAGCCGCTCGCCCTCCTGCACCGCCACCAACGGCGACTTGTACCTCGCCATGAGCGCGGCGACCTCGACGATATTGTCGTCCGCCTTGGCGGCCGGGATCTTGGTGAGCCGTTCCGGGATCACGTCGCGGACCTTCTTGCCGCGCAACCGCTTCACCACCTGGCCGCACATGGATTCGTTCAGCACCCCCGCCAGCGACGGGTCGTCCTGGACGTAGGTCGGCACGATGAACAGCACCACCTGCGAAGCGGGCAGCACCGAATGCGGCGCCCCGTCGGCGTCGGTCACCAGGATCCCCGGCAGCCGATGCTCGGCCAGCAGCCTCGCGGCGTCGATGGCGTCGGAGTCCAAATCGATCACCGGGTATTCCTCGGCCATTTGAGCGGCATGCATAACTGCAGGATACGACGATCGGCCCGGCCTTCACGGCAGCAATATTCGTCAAGATCGAAAACGGACGCCGCATCGAAACTCCCAGGTCGGAACCTACAGCCCGAGGTTTCGGACCGGCCGACCAGACTTCCCGGCGCACCGTTGGTACAGATTGCGTAAAAGGATACCCGGAGCCGGTTTACCTGTCGCCCACGCCGGGCACCTCCACCGCCGCCACCCTGACACGGCCGGATCCGCGGGCGCCGCCCCGGGATCCGCCGGCGGGCCCTTTCCGGTCAACTCGCCCCATACGGTCAGCCAGCGACACGCGCGTCCAGCGGGTCAACGCGATTCGGCGGCGATCCCCGGGGTTCGTTCCCTCAGTCGATGTCGGTGAGCCGAGCAGTGAACCGGGTCAGGCGGGCGCGGATGGACGGGTTGTCGACCAGGGCCGCGGGCGCCGCCGGTTCCGAGCGGACGTAGTGCGCGCCGGTGACGACTTCGGTTGCCGGATCACAGAGCCGGGCGAGTTCCGCCGCGACTTCGGCCGCCGGGCGGCCGACGTGACCGTAGAAACGGAGCATCCCGGTCTTGATATTGCCGGGGTCCACGCTGATGGAGGTCACCGAACCGGAGTGCGCCTCGGCGAAGGTACGGCTGAAGATGGTCAGGGCGAGCTTGGACTGGGCGTAGACCGGCAACGGCAGGTAGTAGCCCTTCTTCCGGTCCAGGTCGTACCAGCCGATGGCGCCCGCCTTGTGCATGGTCGAGGAGACGTTCACGACCCGGCCGCGGGCGGCGGCGAGGGCTGGCCCGAGCCCCTTGGTGAGCACGTAGGGCGCGAGATAGTTGACCTGGAAGGTGATCTCGTTGCCGTCCAGGGTCAAGGTTCGGCGTTCGGGCCCGCGGATCGCGGCATTGTTCACCAGCAGATCCAGTGCGGGCTGGGTGCGAACCAGTTCACCGGCGAGCGCGGCCACCTCGTCCAGGTGCGAGAAGTCAGCCGTCATCAGGCGCAGCCGCAGCGGTTCGGCGCCGCCCTTGACCAGTTGTTCCAGCGCGGCATCGCCGCTGTCCTGATCGGGGGCGTGCAGGATCACGGTGGCGCCGCCGTCGACCAGGCGACGGGCCAGCTCCAGCCCGAGGCCGCTGGTCGCACCGGTGACGAGCGCGGTACGGGAAGCAAACGGGGAGTGGGTCATCGACCATCCATTCGGAGAATGCGTGAGGGTGCGCGAAAGCCCGCCTCACGAGAGGGGTTCGGTGGGATCACCGAAGAGTGCGCGGCCGGATTCGACCGTCAGAACAGGCGGCGACCACGCGACGGCGGTTCGTCCTCGCCGCCGAAGCCGAAGCGCTCCAACGCGGTAGGCGCGGGCTCCGGGCACATGTCTGCCATGTCTCCATCAGAACCGGCGCTCGGCAGCCGGGACAAGATCCGGCCGCCACTTTGACGAAAAATTACCGGGCCACCCCCTCGACCCACTCCCCCGGTTGCGTTACGACCGAGCCTATGAGGTCAGTTGACGCGGAATGGGGAACGGTGCGCGGGCTCGGCCGGTACAGCCACGGCTATGCCGCCGCGCGGGCGGATTCGCGGGTCCATCTGGTGTCCGGGGCGGTCTGCGGGTTGACGGCGATCATCGGGTTCACGACGGGCGCGACCGCGCTCGGAGTGCTCATGGCGATACCGGCTGCCGTGCTGGGCGGCCGCCTGCTGCTGTGGGACCTGCCGTGACTGGCCGCTCGGCTCGGATCCGATCACGGGGCGCGGCTGGACTGGTTCGAGCACGGGATCCTCGTGACCACGTGCCACGGGGCGCGGGCGGTCCGCTTCGACGAGATGCGGGTGTGGCGCCGCGTCACCGAAGGCACGGATGGCACTGCGCTGACTCCGATGTCGCTGACCTACCGGGTCGGCACCGCGTCCGGTGCGGCGGTGACGATCCCCGCCGGGATACCCGGCCGCGCGCAGTGGGGACCCGCGTTGGTGGAGGCGGCCGTGTCGGCGCGGCTGGCGGGCGCTCGGGCTCGGCTCGATGCGGGCGTACGGCTGGAGTTCGGGCCGTTCCGGATCACGCGGACGACGATCCACGGGAATCGGGTGGCGTTGTGGATCCAGGTGCGTCGGATCACCGTGCACGAAGGGTTGATCGGTGTGTGGATCACCCGAGACGGTAAAGACGTTCTGCTCCAGGCCTACCCGACCGAGCTGGTGAACGACATCGACCTGTTCTGGACGTTGTCGCGGGACCTGCGCTCGGAGTGAAATCCGCTGCCGCCGCTTCGTTTTCGTCAAGAGATCATGCAAAGACCGTCAGGAGCACGTTAATTCGCGACCCACCTCCTTCTCGGCGCGAATTCCACCTGCCAACCTCGGAATCCGTTCGAGGAGTGGAAGGGGTGTGCGGGTGGCGGCGAAAGTCGGTGTGACGCCGGAACAGTTGCGTGGTGCCGCCGGGAAGATGGCGGACCTGCGGAACCGGGTGGACGGGATCCGCGCCACCCTGGAGAAGTCGCTGGCGGCCAAGGGGTCCGCGTGGGGCGGCGACGGTTACGGCAGCACGTTCGCGGACGGTGAGCAGGGGTATCTCGCCGCGCACGAGAACCTCGCCGAGGGCATCGCCAAGACCGCCGACACCCTGGACTCCTACGCCGACGGCCAGCACAAGGCCGCGGATCTGCTGGCGCACACCGACAAACGCAACGGGAACGGCTTCCGGTAGCCCGTGTCCATCGACATTCCCGGCGAGCTGGAATGGCTCGGCTGGGTCGCCGGATCGGATTGGCCGGACGGCGACGAAGACGATATGTGGGGTATCGGCGACGACTGGCGCACCGCCGCCGCCGAGCTGCGTAAACTCCTCCCCGACCTGCGGGCCGCCAAGACGGCGACGATCGACGCCTACCCGTGGGGCGACGGCCTCGAAGCCATGACCAAGGCACTCGACGCCCTCGACCACGGCCCCGAATCCCTCGAGCGCCTCGCCGAGATCCTCGACGCCGTAGCCGAATCCGCCGACGGTCTGGGCACCGAGATCGAGTACACCAAGATCCTGATCATCTCCTCGCTGGCCATGCTGGCCGTGGAGATCGCCGCCGCCTGGCTGTTCCCGCCCACCGCTCCCCTGTCGGAGGCGCTCGCGATCGGGGCCACCCGCGTGGCGGTGCGGCTGCTCGGCGAGCGCGCGGTGAGCGCGATCGCCCGCTTCGCCGCCAAGACCGGCCTCGCGGCCCTCACCAGATTCACCGCCAAACACGTGGTCTTCAGCACTGTCCTCGGCGCCGGACAGGACCTGGCGATCCAGGCCTACCAGGTCGGCGCGGGCCACCGCGACGGCATCGACTGGGAACGCGTCGGCACCACCGCCTACACCGCCGCCGCGGCGGGCGCCGTCGGCGGCCCCGCCGGCTCCCTCCTCGGCAAGGCAGCCGGCAAGATCCACCTCCCGGGCGGTGCTTTCACCAACGCCGTCAAAGGCGCGACCGTCGGCGCGGGCTCCGGCATCGCGGGCGGCCTCGCCGCCTGGGGCATCGGCGGCTTCGCCAACGGCTGGACCTGGGACCCCCGCATCCTCACCAGCGCCGCCGCCTACGGCATCACCGTCGGCGGCAGCAAGGGATTCCGCCACGCCCCCACCATCCACGGCCCCGGAACCCACCCGTTCAACGCCGCGGACCCCGCCCTGCACGGCGGCGAAAGCCCGCACCCTCCCGGCCGTGGCGGCGACGGCAGCACGCCGCCACCACGAACCGACCACGGCAACGGCACTGGACCGCACACCGGCGACCCGTCGAGCACCGGCAGTGCTGCGCCTCGCGCAGGCGACCCGATGAACACCGGCGGCGCACCTCGCGCAAGTGACCCTTCCAACGCCGGTGCGGGCGAGCCTCACCCGGCGCGCTCGGCCGATCCGAGTGGCGCACAGCCGCGATCGGGCTCGCCCGACGCCGAGACGCCCGCGAGGGCTTCATCGCAGTCCGCTCATCAGGCGGGTCGTCCGGGCGGAAGCGCACCGCACCCGCAGCAGAGCCACGCCACTGGTTCAGAAGGCCGCCCCTCGGGCCCCGAAGGCCGGACACCGCAGACGGAAGGCCGGGCGCCGGAGCCGGGAAGCCGCGCCGCGGGGCCCCCAGGGCACCAGCCGATTTCGGAGGGCGGCGCCAACAATGGCGGGAACCGTGCCGCGTCGACAGGCGAATCGGCCAACCGGGCGGGCGCTGGTGACAGCCGTGTGCCGGAAGGCGAAGCGCGGGCGGGTGCGGCAGGTGACCCGGCCGGATCCCACGGCGCACCGTCACCCACGAGTGCGCCGGATCCGCTTGTGCAGGCGCGGGATTCATTGCGTTCACTGGGCGTGGATCCGGACGGGATGAGTCCGCGCGAACTGGAACGGGCGGCGGCCGACGCGGTCATGCGGCGGGTCGGGGAACTCACCGCCGCCGCGGACGATCTGCCCAATCAGAGCCTGGGCCCGGCCGAGTACTTCGCGCGCCGCGACGCCATTCAGCAGCAGATCGCCGACACCATGGCGTTGCGGGGACAGCTGCGTTCGCTGTTCGAGCAGCATCGCGCGGGAACCGGGCCGGCGGCCCCGCTCGCCTCACCGAATCCCGCGCACCAACCTGCCGCGCCGCAACCACACCCGACCCCCAAACCCGCGGCCCCGGGCGCACCGCAGATCGAGCCGAGGGCCGAGATCCGTTCCACAGGAGATGGACTGGATGCCGCTCGGGAGAAGTTGCGGCGGCTCGGTGTCGATCCGGACGGGATGAGCCCGGAGCAGATGCGGGCGGCGGCGGAAGTCGCGTTCGGGCAGAAGGCCGACGAGTTCGCGGATCGCACCGCCGCACTGGAGGGAGCCGGGATGCGGCCCGGGGAGTTCCGGGTGCAGCGAATGGAGTTGCAGAAGCAGATCGACGAGTTCCTCGGCCTGCGGCACGAGATCCGGGCCGGGCTACCCGAGGCCGGGAACCCCGAAGGCGCGCAAGCGAACATCGCGGCGGAACCAGCACCCACACCACAGCCCACGCCCACGCCGCAACCTGCGTCCGCGCCGCAACCCGTACCTGCGCCTGCGCCTGCGCCGCGACCCGCACCACAATCCGCGCCGGTCGAGGCATCGCCGCCGGTCGAGCCGCCCACCGCGGAACCGCGGCCGGAAACCGGGGGCGGCGGGCCCGAGCCGTCCCCGCGGATCGCACCGGAGCCGGACGAGTTCCCCGACACCACCTCGAAGATCCCGTACACGCCGCGGTACTTCGGCCTGCCCCCGATTCCCCAGTTCTCTGCCGCCGCACCACCACCCGACTCCGTCTGGGAGCCGACCCCAGCTCCCGAACCGGAACCCACACCGGATCCGACGCCCGAACCGATCCCGGAACCCGAGCCAACCCCGACACCCGACCCGGCACCGACTCCCCCGGCCTCGCCCGCGCCGACCCCGCCTTCACCCACGCCCACGCCACACCCGCCAACCCCGACCCCGCCGCCGCACGATCCACCCACACCAACTCCTGAACCACCGACGCCGACACCCGAGCCACCAACACCAACACCAGAACCACCCACGCCGACACCCGAGCCACCAACACCAACACCAGAACCACCCACGCCGACACCCGAGCCACCAACACCAACACCAGAACCACCCACGCCCACTCCGGAGCCACCGACGCCGACACCAGAACCGCCGACACCTACGCCGACCCCGCCGGCACCCGACCCCACGCCGACTCCGATACCTGACCCCGTGCCCACGCCCGAGCCGGATCCTTCGGAATCCACTCCGTCGGGACCGGCGGAGGCGGGATGACTTGACGGGCAGTCTGCTCCGTCGCTGATTTCCAACTATGAAGGGAGAGTTCATGTCGAACGAACACGCCAAAGCGGATATGGCGCGGCTGCTGGACGAGATGCGTCGGCAGGTGCGGGAGGTCGCGCGGATTCAAGGGGAGCGGGCCGGGATCACGGGGCGGGCGACGGTGCGGAAGCGGGTGACGGTGACAACCGATGCGAACGGCATGGTGATCGAGGTTCGATTCGGTTCGGAGATAGCGGATTTGAGCTATCCGGAGATCGCCGACGCTTTCGTCCGGGCGGCGTCGGCCGCCGCGGCGGATGCGGCCCGGCAGGTTCGTGAGCTGGTGGCCGGGTTCCAGCAGCAGCGGTCGGGTCTCTCGCTGAGTGATCTCATCGACGGCGCTCCCGACCTTCGTTCGGTGTTGCCGCCCTTGACCGGTGAGCTTCCGCCCCCGCGGGATTCGCGTCCGATCGAGACCGAGGAATCGGGCTACCGCGATCCGGGCGCGATGTTCCGTGAATCCGGCTGGTGACAAGCGACACCCCGGCGTAAGGAAATCGGAAATCCGGTGTGGGCGGCGGTAATGGATGCATCAAGGCCGCCCGCTACACCCCCGCCCGGCGGTTGAATCGAAGGTCTCAGTCCAGGACCAGCAGAAGAGGCAACCATCATGGGCATCGTCGACACGGATGTCTGTCTGTCGTCTTTCCATGTGTTCCGGTCGTCGTCGGACGACGGGTTCATCGCCCTGTCGGACCACTATCCCGGCCTGGTCGCCCGCAACGAATTCTCCTCCCTGGCCGCCGTCGACGAACTGATCGATCTGATCGAACGCCAACGGCGGCTGGACCGCTCGTCCGGGCGGCCCGCCGCCTAGACCTCGATGTGCGACCCCATGGTGACCGTGCGGTCGCGGGGCAGCGCGAAGTACTCGGCGGCGTCGGCGGTGATATGGGAGGTGGCGATGAACAACTTCTTCCGCCACACGGCCATGGTCGGCTCGTCGCCGCGGCGCAGCTCGATCTTGGAGAGGAAGTACGACGCCTCGTCCAGATCGAGCGGGCCCTCGGTGTCTGCGGGGTCCAGCAGGCGCAGCGCCGCAGGGACGTCAGGTGTCCATGTATCCGTAAGTGGCGGTGACATGGATGACGCCGTCGTCGGTGTAGCCGAGGTGGTCGACCGAGATCCGTTGCGGCTCCGGCACCCGCGGCACCAGGTCGGTGCGGATGGTCAGGATGACGACCTGCCGGTGGCGGACGTGATTGTGTTCGACATTGGCGCGCATGGCCAGCGGCGCGGTCTCCTTGCCGCGATTGAGGAAGATCGCGGTGCCGGGGACGGTGATCACCGCCTGCCCGTCGGTGCGCAACCGGTCCACGAATTCGCGCAGCGAGCCCTCCCGGCGTTCGCGTTCGGCGGTGACCACCTCACGGCCGCGTTGCCAGGTGGTCATGATGGTGAACGCGATGACCGCGATCAGCAGCGGCAGCCACGCGCCGTGCACCAGCTTGGTCAGGTTGGCGCCGAAGAACAGCAGGTCCACGGTGAGCAGTGGGATCGCGCCGAGCGCCACCAGCCACAGCGGTGTCCGCCATTTCGCCCGTGCCACATAGAAGAACAGCAGCGTGGTGATGGTGCCGGTGACGGCCATACCGAACGCGTAGGCCAGCGCCGCGGAGCTGCGGAACGCGAACACCAGGGTCAGCACCGAGACCAGCAGCAGCCAGTTGATCCACGGCACGTAGATCTGGCCGATGGTGGACTCGGAGGTGTGGGCGACTCGCAGCCGTGGCAGGTAGCCGAGCTGGGCGGCCTGCGCGGCCACGGAGAACGCGCCGGTGATGACGGCCTGGGAGGCGATGACG
The DNA here is from genome assembly GCF_042732555.1 of Nocardia sp. NPDC059764. Lineage (NCBI taxonomy): Bacteria > Bacillati > Actinomycetota > Actinomycetes > Mycobacteriales > Nocardiaceae > Nocardia > Nocardia sp. NPDC059764. The sequence goes on along the minus strand of NZ_JBHWHH010000008.1, from coordinate 64,587 downwards.
GTGGCGGCGGTGGCCAGCAGCACGATGGGCAGCCGGCCCCAGCCGGGTGCGAGCAGGAAGAACGGGGCGCTGAGGTTGGCGGAATCGTCGAGAATCAGTGCGCCCTGGCCCATATAGCTGAGCACGCAGGCGGGGAGGACGAGCACCAGCCAGGCGCGGGTGATCGCACTGCGCCCGAAATGCCCCATGTCGGCGTAGAGCGCCTCGGCGCCGGTGACGGCAAGCACGATGGCGGCCAGCGCGAAAAACGCGATCCCGAAGTGCCCGAACAGGAATCCGAGCGCATAGGTCGGCGACAGTGCCCGCAGGATCTCCGGATGCTCGGCGATGCCCGAGATCCCGCACGCGCCGATCACCAGGAACCAGGCGATCATGATCGGGCCGAACACTCGCCCGATCGCCGCCGTGCCGCGCCGCTGGACGAGGAACAAGGCCAGGATGATCACCGCGGTGATCGGCACGATGAACTCGTCCATGCCGGATGACACGGTCTTCATGCCCTCGACCGCCGACAGCACCGAGATGGCGGGCGTGATCATGCTGTCGCCCAGGAACAGTGACGCCCCGAAGATGCCCAGCGCCGCCAGCGCCGTGGCGGTCCACCGGCCCGCCGGGCAACGTCCATCGCTGCAACAGGGTGATGAGCGCCATGATGCCGCCCTCGCCCTCGTTGTCGGCGCGCATGGCGAGCAGCACATAGGTGACGGTGACGATGATCATCACGGACCAGAACACCAGCGACACCACGCCGAAGATATTGTCGCGGCTGACCGGAACCGGGTGCGGGTCTTCGGGATTGAACACCGTTTGCAGGGTGTAGATCGGGCTGGTGCCGATATCGCCGAACACCACCCCCCAGCGCCCCGATGGTCAGGGCCAGACGAGATCCGCCGTGTCCGCCGGAAACCGTTGCCTCCGACCCGCTCTCCGTCGCGGTGCCTGGGGAATCCGCCACGTCACCCCCCCGCGACGGGTTGTCCGCGCATCGGCCCGGACAATACCGGTCGATCGGTCTGGTCGGGGTAGGGCATACCGGCGGACATGTCGCTATCCGGTTGCCTCCGGAGTGATCGGGTCGCCCGCCCCGTTCCGATCCACCTGGGAAAGGAGCGCGCGATAGCGGCGGAGCACATCGGCGCGGTCGGCTTCCTCGGTGATCGATTCCCGGACCGAGGTTTCGATCATCGCGGCCTGATCGATCAGCACTCGCAGCCGCCGCCGGTCGGTGGTGCGGTCGGCGATCTCGGTCAGGGCGTCGAGCTGGCGGATCATGACGGCCGGCATGCCGCGACCCGCCTGCCGGATCTTCTCGAAAGCCCGCTGGACCAGCCGCTCGTAGGTCACCTGGGTGGCGATGACCCGGACATATCCGTCGCGGTCGCGGCGCACCGGGTCCGGGTTCCAGCTGGCGGCGATTCTGGACAGGCAATCACCGAGCCAATCGATGCAGGTCAAGGCCGTGAAGGTGTCGTTGACGGCGGGTGACAGTGCGCGAAGCGCGATTTCGACGATCTGGTCGATGCCGAAAGAGATGTCCTGGGTGAGGGTCCGGGTGGGCCCGGCGAGCTGACCGCGCGCGAAATTCTCCGCGATCCGTTCGGCCGCTTCCGCGGGCCACACATGCGCCACCACCTGCCCCTCGGTGAGAAAATGGCCGGGCCGGAACGGCAGGTAGACGACCGCGTCCTCGGCGGCCGCCATCCGCACCAGCTTCTCGTGGCGGATGTATTGCAGATATCCGCTGCCCGACACCCGGACTCGCCCGCCCGATTCGGTCAATCGGTGCAGTAGTTCTGCCGGCGCGGGTCCACGTTGTGGTCCCGGCCGCGCGGTTTCGCGGTTGGTCTCCACCGCGACCGATACTTCGGTGGCGATTCCCGCGATCACATTAGGGAGTTGGATGGCCACGGCGATGTGATTGATGAAGTAGATCAGTACCGCCAGGTCCATGACCAAGGAGGCGATCGCGACGGTCGTCGCGATATGGGGGACGAAGTCCGCGCTGACGGACACCAGCGCGGCGATCGCGTAGACGAAGCTGCCCACGAAGGTTCCCAGTGTGACCTGGGTGCCGCGATCCCGAATGAAGTTGCGCAGCATACGCGGACCGAACTGGGTCGAGGCCAGCGTCAGCGCGACGATGGTGATCGAGAAGACCACGCCGACCACGGTGATGATGGCTGCCGCGATGGCGGTGAGAATCTGGCGGGCGGCATCCGGGGTCCCGCCGATGATCCAGTCCGGAATCGTCAGCGCGCCGCGATAGACCGCGCGGTCGAGGGCGTACGTGACGGCGAACAACCCGATCGCCGCCAGTACTTCGAGCGTCGGAACGAACCACAGGTTCGTTCGCAGGGCTTCCCGGCGGCGGTCGAATTCGAGGTACGGGCCGCGGCTCAAAGGTCGCGGACCGAATCCGGATGTTCGTACAGGGCTTCCCACACCGCGAAGCTGGACAGCAATTCGACGATGCGCCAACCGCTCCCGGTCAATCGGACGGGTCCGGTCAGATCCAGCGGCTCGTCCCAGCTGCCGACGACATCCGCGGTGACCACGCCGTAGGCAGCCAGTAGCCGCACTACCCTGGATACCCCCGGTCGGCGCAAGCCCAGGGCCGTGCGCAGCTCCCGCACCGTGCACGGCTCGTGCGCTAACCGGTCGAGGACCTCCACCACACCGCGGCGATTCACCAACTCACGCAATGCGGACAACTCATCCGCCGGGTTGTTCATCGAACCGACGCCTCGCTTTTCGACAGCGGAATACTGCTGTCATCGACGCTAGGCCGACCGCTCGGTCCGGAAGCCCGATCTTGACGTCCCCCGTTCACCGCGCCCCGCCTTCTTAACCCGATCCATACGGCCTCGAGCTCAGGCGGCAAGGCTGGAGGCAACAGAATTCGGCGGCCCGGATCTCCCGGTGCGCGTGGTGAATCAGATGCTCGGCTCCGGTTCCAAGGAGGCGTTGCGCCCGCCCTAGAAAGGACCAAGGGGCCCGGTCACCTTCGTGAGCGAAGCGACCGGACCCCAGGTATCGGCTGATCAGCCCTTGAACGGGAACTTACTGTCCAAGTCGTAGTTCAGCTCGACGACATTGACCGTGGGCTCCCCCAGGAAGCCCAGGGCCCGGCCGCTGCGGTGGGCATCCACCAGCGACTTGATCTGGTCCACGGACACGTGGCGCGCCTTGGCGACCCGCGCCGCCTGGATGGTCGCGTACTCCGGGGAGATCTGCGGATCCAGGCCGGAGGCCGAGGCGGTCACCGCGTCGGTCGGCACCGGGGTGTCGGCCGAGGCGTCGCCGCGGATCGGGACGATCTGACCGGCGGAGTAGTCCTCGCCACGCTTGGCGCACTCCACCTTCACGCCCTCGTACGCCTCCTGGAACGGGGTGGTCTCGTTCTTCGGGTCGGCCGAGCACGCCTCGTTGACACTGACCACGCGGGTCGGGTGAGTGACCAGGCCGTGCGAGTCACGCTCGCCCATGACCGCCAGCACCGCGCCGACGCCGCCGGAGGTGCAGTACGGACGGCTGCCGTCCACGCCCTCCAGCTTGCCGACCGCCGCGCTGCGCGAGCACACGGTGCTCAGCAGGCTGAGTTTGTCCTTGCTCGGGTCCGCCGCGTCCAGCGTGTCCACGGTGGACTCCGGGCCCATGTTCCCGAACGCGGAGTTGAGCGCGTTGTAGCCGTCCGGGCTCGCGTCGTCGCCGCTCCATGCCGCGTTGGACGGGCGCGTCTGGAAGTACTGCGCCAGCGCGTTGCCCTTACCGTCGGTGTAGGCCTGACCGATCAGGCTGGACCCGACGACCTTGCCGTCCCGCTCGAGCAGCGAGCCGTTCGCCTTGTCCTTCAGCCCCGGCAGTTGCGAGACGCCGAGAACGACGGCGGGATAGATGATTCCGGTGATCACGGTGAGCACCAGCAGCGCTCGCAGCGCCGCGATGTGCTGCCTGATCCAGGCCGACATACGCATTAGGACATCCCCGGGAAGAATTGAATGACAAGGTCGATGAGCTTGATCCCGATGAACGGCGCGATGATGCCACCGAGTCCGTAGATATAGAGGTTGCGGCTCAACAGTTTCGACGCGCTGGACGGCCGGTAGTTCACACCGCGCAGCGACAGCGGGATCAGTGCCACGATGACCAGCGCGTTGAAGATGACCGCCGACAGGATCGCCGACTGCGGCGAATGCAGCCGCATCACGTTCAGCAGATCCAGGCCCGGGAATATCGACACGAACAACGCGGGAATGATCGCGAAGTACTTGGCGATGTCGTTGGCGATCGAGAACGTGGTCAGCGCGCCACGGGTGATCAGCAACTGCTTGCCGATCTCGACGATCTCGATCAGCTTGGTCGGGTCGGAATCCAGGTCCACCATATTGCCCGCCTCTTTCGCGGCGGACGTTCCGGTGTTCATGGCGACGCCCACGTCGGCCTGCGCGAGCGCGGGCGCGTCATTGGTGCCGTCACCGGTCATGGCGACCATGCGGCCGCCGGCCTGCTCCTTCTTGATGAGCGCGAGCTTGTCCTCCGGAGTGGCCTCCGCGAGGAAGTCGTCCACGCCCGCCTCGTCGGCGATGGCCTTGGCGGTCAACGGGTTGTCGCCGGTGATCATGACGGTGCGGATGCCCATGCGGCGCATCTCGTCGAACCGCTCCCGCATGCCCTGCTTCACCACATCCTTGAGGTGGATGACGCCGAGCAGCTTCGCGGTGTCCTGCTTGATCTCCGCGACCACCAGCGGGGTGCCGCCGGACGCCGAGATGCCGTCGACGGTCTCGCCGACCTGGCTCGGGATCTCGCCGCCCTGGGCGCGCACCCATTCGGTGACCGCGCTGGCCGCGCCCTTGCGCAGCTGGTGCCCGTCGGACAGGTCCACACCCGACATGCGGGTCTGGGCGGTGAACTCCACCCAGGTCGCGCCGGTGAGCTCACCAGCGGTGCGCTCGCGCTTGTTGTACGCGACCTTGGCGTACACCACGATCGAGCGGCCCTCGGGGGTCTCGTCCGCGAGGCTGGAAAGCTGTGCGGCGTCGGCCAATTCGTCGGCGGTGACGCCCGGCATCGGCACGAAGTCCGAGGCCTGGCGGTTGCCCAGGGTGATGGTGCCGGTCTTGTCGAGCAGCAGGGTGTTCACGTCGCCCGCGGCCTCCACGGCACGACCGGACATGGCGAGCACATTGCGCTGCACCAACCGGTCCATGCCCGCGATGCCGATGGCGGACAGCAGCGCGCCGATGGTCGTCGGGATCAGGCACACGAGCAGCGAGACCAGCACGATGCCGGTGACGCCATTGCCGTCCAGCGCCAGATTGTCCAGCACGCCAGGGTTGTTGGCCTTGGAGAAGATGGCCGGCGGCTGCAAGGTCGCCACCGCGAACACGAAGATGATCGTCAACGCGGCCAGCAGGATATTGAGCGCGATCTCGTTCGGCGTCTTCTGCCGCGACGCGCCCTCGACGAGCGCGATCATCTTGTCGATGAACGAGCCGCCCGGCTCCTGGGTGATCTGGACGACGATGCGGTCCGACAGCACGGTGGTGCCGCCGGTCACGGCCGACCGGTCACCACCGGATTCACGGATGACGGGGGCGGACTCACCGGTGATGGCCGATTCGTCCACGGAGGCAATGCCTTCCACGACATCACCGTCACCGGGGATGACCTGCCCCGCTTCGACGACCACGTAGTCGCCGCGGCGAAGTTCGGGAGCGGCCACCCGCTCCTCGACGACGCGGGCGCCCGGCGACCAATTCGCCAGACGGCGAGCGACCGTGTCGGTCTTGGCCTTTCGCAGCGTGTCCGCCTGTGCCTTGCCGCGGCCCTCGGCCACGGCTTCGGCCAGGTTGGCGAAAATCACCGTCAGCCACAGCCAGACGACGATCGCCCAGGCGAAGAATGTCGGATTCGCGATGGCCAGGACGGTGGTCCAGACCGCGCCGATCTCGACGATCAGCATCACCGGATTGCGCCACATGATGCGCGGATCCAGCTTCCGCAACGCGTCAGGCAGCGACTTGATCAGCATCTTGGGATCGAACAACCCCGCTGACACACCGCGTTTCGGGTTGCTGTGCGCGGTCTGCACCGGCGCGGAGTCGATGGTGGGAGTGCTCATGAGTGGATTCCTTCAGCGAGCGGGCCGAGCGCCAGCATCGGCAGGAAGGTGAGCGCGACCAGGATGACCGTGACGCCCGCGACCATGCCGACGAACTGCGGCCGATGCGTCGGCAGCGTGCCCTCGGAGGCCGGGGTGTGCCCCTGCGCCGCCAGCGAACCGGCCAGGGCCAGTACGAAGATCATGGGGAGGAAGCGGCCGAACACCATGGCCAGACCGAGCGCGGTGTTGAACCAGACGGTATTGCCGGACAGACCGGCGAAGGCCGAACCGTTGTTGTTGGCCGCGGAGGTGAAGGCGTACAGCACCTCCGACAATCCGTGCGGCCCCGAATTGGCCATGCTCGCGCGTTCACCGGGCAGCGCCATAGCGGTGGCGGTGCCGACCAGCACGATCAGCGGCGAGATGAGGAAATACGAAGCGGCGAGCTTGATTTCCTTCGGCGTGATCTTCTTGCCCAGATACTCCGGTGTGCGGCCGACCATCAGGCCCGCCACGAACACCGTGATGACCGCGAGGATCAGCATGCCGTACAGACCCGAACCGACACCGCCGGGCGCGACTTCGCCGAGCTGCATGTTGAACAGGGTCATCATGCCGCCGAGGCTGGTGTACGAGTCGTGCGCGGAGTCCACCGCACCGGTGGAGGTGAGCGTGGTCGCGGTGGCGAAGGTCGCCGAATTCGATACGCCGAAGCGGGTTTCCACGCCTTCCATCGACGCTCCGATGGCACTGGGGACGGTGCCGTGGTGCTGCAGCTGGAAGACGTTCATCAGGGTGACGCTGAGAATCGCCAGGGTCGCCATGACGGCGGCGATGGCCACGCCCTGCTTCGGCGAGCCGACCATGCGCCCGAAGGTGCGCGGCAGCGAGAAGCTGATCACCAGCAGCAGGAAGACCTCGATCCAGTTGGTCCACGCGGTCGGGTTCTCGAACGGGTGCGCGGAGTTCGCGTTGAAGAAGCCGCCACCGTTGGTGCCCAGCTCCTTGATGACCTCCTGGCTCGCGACCAGTCCGCCCGGCAGATTCTGCGAACCGGTGTTGCCGACGGTCTGCGCGACCTGGTCGTACACGTGCAGGTTCTGGATGACACCGCCCGCGACCAGCGCGATCGCGAAGACGACGGCCAGCGGCAACAGGATCCGGATGGTTCCCCTCACAAGATCCACCCAGAAGTTGCCGAGCTCGCCGCTGTGGCGGCGGGCGAAGCCGCGCACCAGCGCGACCGCCACGGCCATACCCACGGCGGCGGAGACGAAGTTCTGCACGCTCAGGCCCACGGCCTGAACCACATGACCCATCGTCGATTCACCGGCGTAGTTCTGCCAGTTGGTGTTGGTGACGAAGCTGATGGCGGTGTTCCACGCCAGATCCGCGGTCATCTTGGTACCCGGATCGTCCAGGTGCAACGGCAGTTTGCCCTGGATCAACTGCAGGAAGAACAGGAACAGCACGCTGATGGCCGAGAAGGCCAGCACACTGCGCGCGTAGACGGCCCAGGTCATCTCGACGCCCGGCTGCACGCCGATCAGTCGATAGATGCCCTTCTCGGCCTTGGAGTGCTTCTCGCCGCTGTAGACGCGGTACATGTAATCGCCCAACGGCACATGCACGGCGACCAGCGCGATGATCAGGGATACGACGAACAGGATCCCCGCGACGGTGGTGCTCACTCAGAACCTCTCCGGATACAGCAGCGCCGCCACCAGATAGATGGCGATACCGATGGCCAGGACCAGACCGACAATGTTCTGAGTCACAGCCGTTCCACCCCGCGTTGGATCAAGCCGAACAGGGCGAAAATCGCCACTGTCAGCACCGTGAACACCACGACGGACATCTCTCGAACCTCTCTCTGAACGGCACGTCCCAAGACGCGCCGGAGTGAGTCAAGCGCCCGATAAAGCCATATTCGAGGACCTTTACGCCTTCTTAGCGTCCCACGGGGTCGCATTGACGCTCCGCTTACAGCGTCGCCCCGCGCGTCGCACAGATGTCGTCGACAAGCCGCCCGATTCCGTCAAAAAACCGTCAGGACCTGCGGTCTCAGGCCACCGAACCGCCCCGAGGAGTCAGCGCCCCAGCACTCTGAGGATGGTTCCGTCCAGGCTCGCGGAGACGTAGCCGCCGTCGCCGTACTCGGTGGAAAGGTAGACGCGCAGCACCTGCCGACCATCCGTGAACGTTCCGTCGCTATCGACGACGACGTAGCGGGTCGTCGCGTTGGGGACCTTCAGTTGCTGGGCAGCCTCGGCCAGGAGGCCGGGAAGGATATCCCAGTTGATGGAGCTCAGGTCGATTGTCTTGTGGCCGGAGAGTTGGCCCCCGACACCCTCACGCTCGGCGGCGCCGTTGATGTATCTGAACTTGTCGAAGTGGTTGGGCTCGTTCGGGACGGGGGCGCCGGAGGACACGTGTTCGGGATAGATGGTGGTTTCGGTGAATTGCTTTCCGCCGGTGACCTTCTCCAGTGCCGCGATGACTTTGCGGACTCCGTCCGGAGTCAGCAGATCGACGGCGGGGGCGCCCTTGGCGGTGGTCGGCGCGATGATCGTGGGCTGCGCGACCCCGCTGCTCAGGATGATGTCGGTGGGATCGGTCTGGCCGGGCGGCAGGCTCGACCCGCCCTGGCTGTCGGACGAGGGCCACAGGGCGATGGCGGCGGCCACGGCGACCGCCAGGCCGACCGCGACACCGGCGAAGATCCACGGGCGCGCATTGCGTTGCGGCGCAACGGGTGTGGGATTCGGCGGCATCGGAACGAACGCCTGCGGAGCGGTGTAGCCGCCCGGGTGCGGGATGGTCGTCGCGAACCCCGGCGGCGGCGTCGGGAACGGCTGTGGCTGGGCCGCCGTCGCGAACGGCTGGGGCTGAGCCACCGTCGCGTAGGCCTGGGGCTGCGGGGTCGCCGGAAATGTTTGGAACGCCGGGGGTGGCGGGGTCAGGTCCCGGGGGGAGGTGACCATGCCGTGCGAGCCCGAGAACTGGTGGTGCGCGAGCTGTTCCGGGGCGGTGTCACCGGTGGCGATCACCTGGGAGAGCATGCGGTCGATCTGGTCGGCGGGCGGGCGGTGGCCCGGATTGGGGACCAGGAGGGCTTGCAGGACCGGGGTGAGCGGTCCGGCCTGTCGCGGGGCCGGGACCGAGCCCATGAGAACGGCGGCGAGAGTCGCGACGTCGGTGTCGCGGCGCATGGGCTGGTAGCCCTCGACGGCCGCGAACAGCACCAGACCCAGGGACCAGAGGTCGGAGGCGGGGTTGCCCTCGTGGCCCTGGAGGCGTTCGGGGGCGACGTACGGCAGCGACCCGACGACGCTGCCGGTGGAGGTGAGCCCCGTCAGGTCATTGACGGCGGCGATGCCGAAATCGGTGAGAACGGGCGAACCGTCGGTACGCAGCAGCACGTTCGGCGGTTTCACATCGCGGTGCAGGACGCCCACCGCGTGGGCGGCGCGCAGACCCGCGAGGATGCCGCGCCCGACCAGGGCGGCGTGCGCGGGCGTCATGGGCCCGTCGCCGAGCCGGTCGGCGAGCGAGCCGCCCGCGACGAGCTCCATGACGATCCACGGATGCTGCTCGGCGGGCGTGTCCACGATGTGGTGGATGGCAACCACGTTGGGGTGGGTGATGCGGGCCAGGGCGCGGGCTTCGCGCAGCACACGTTCGCGCTGGACCTCGGCTGCGGTGGCCTCGCCCTCGGCCTTCACTTCCTTCAGCGCCACCTCGCGGTGCAGGGCCACGTCGTACGCGCGCCACACCGTGCCCATACCACCGCTGCCGAGTGGTTCGATCAACTCGAAACGCCCGTCGACCATTGACCGCCCGGAATTCACGGACGTCAGCTTAGGGTTCCCACACTGCCTACGCGAGATCTGGTACCGGTTGGCCTTTTCCGGCCGCACGGATCCCCGGCCACGCGGCCGGTCGCTCGCTAGCCGCCCTGCTGAGCGTTGCCGATCCCGGTGCCGGCGCCGAGCTCGTAACCGACAGCCGCGCCGATGGCGCCGATGGTGACACCGGCCACGATCGCGCTGAGCACGGCGCCGATCACGGCGCCGACGCCGGCCCCCGCGAGAGCGCCACCCCCGATCCCGATGGGCGCACCCACTCCCAGGGTCGGAACACCCATGGCGAGACCACCCGCGACCCCGCCGACGGCCGCACCGACCGCGGCCCCGATGAGCGCTCCCGGTACCGCCCCAACCACCGCGCCCGATACCGTCCCGGCGACCGCGCCGATGATGAGACCGGCGGCGCCACTGTTCACGATGAGCTGGGTCGCGTTGTCCGAGTAGCCGATGGGGGCCGCGGCGGTCTTCGCCGGGTCGAGGATGGCGGCGGGAATCGTCGGCACGCCGGGCAGCGCCGGGACGAGCTGAAGCTGTTCGATGAGCGCGGGAGCCGGGTCAGCGGGTTGCGCCGCGGCCTCGGCGGTGGCGGTGGCGGTGGAGCAGGTCACGGCGACGGCCAGTGGTATCGCGCCGACGATCGGCACCAGGGCGCGTCGCGACGCGCGGGTCCGGGATCCTCCATACCGACGAGCCATTCGACCACCCTCTCACTGGATTCGACTTGGAAACGCTCCCCTGACTACCGGTGATGGACACGTGCGTCACGAACGATAGCTGATCAGTAGCTGCTTTCGGATGAACGCCATGGCCTGTCTCGAAGTCCCCCGCGCGGATCCTGTCAACAACACGGGACACGGCCGTAAAGAAACCGTCAGGAACGGTGACTTGACCAGCGCGGGAGGTATGAAGTGAGAAGCCCGCCCGCACGCCCGCGCGGCCCCGGGCGCGTCCGCACAGATACAAGGAGACACCGTGCCGCACGTCGCCGTCACCCTGATGGTGATCTTCGGGTTCATCGGCTGCGCGCTCATACTGCGCGTGATGGCCAACGCCGAAGCCCGCCGCGAACCCGTCCGCATGGCACAGCAGGGCATCCGCGCACCTCGCGCGATGATGGACGAGTGAAGCGCGGTCAACTACGGATCTATCTCGGGGCCGCCCCCGGCGTAGGCAAGACCTACTCGATGCTCGCCGAAGCCCATCGGCGGCTCGAGCGCGGTCGCGACGTCGTGGCCGCCGTCGTGGAGACCCACGGCCGCAGCAAGACCGCCGACCTGCTCGCCGGAATCGAGCGCATCCCACCCAAGCTGGTCGAGTACCGCGGCGCGATCCTGCCCGAGCTCGACGTGGAAGCCGTCCTGCGCCGCCGGCCGGCGGTGGTGCTGGTGGACGAGCTGGCGCACACCAACATTCCCGGCGGCAAGCACGAGAAGCGCTGGCAGGACGTGCAGGACCTACTGGACGCCGGCATCGATGTGGTGTCCACGGTCAATGTGCAGCACCTCGAAAGCCTCAACGACGTGGTCGAGCAGATCACCGGCGTGGTGCAGCGAGAAACCGTGCCGGACTGGGTGGTTCGCGCCGCCGACCAGGTCGAGTTGGTCGACATCACCCCGGAAGCGCTGCGGCGCAGAATGTCCCACGGCAACGTGTACGCCGCCGAGAAGGTGGACGCCGCGCTGCGCAACTACTTCCGGCCCGGCAATCTGACCGCGCTGCGCGAACTCGCGCTGCTGTGGCTCGCCGATCAGGTCGACGCCGCGCTCGCCAAATACCGTGCCGACCACCAGATCACCACCACCTGGGAGGCGCGCGAACGCGTCGTGGTGGCGGTGACCGGCGGCCCGGAGTCGGAGACCATCGTGCGGCGCGCCAGCCGCATCGCCGCCAAATCCAGCGCCGAGCTGATCGTGCTGCACATCGTGCGCGGCGACGGCCTGGCCGGAGTATCGACGCAACGCCTCCACCGTCTGCGCGACCTGGCCACCGGACTCGACGCCGAATTGCACACCGTCACCGGCGACGACGTCCCCACCGCGCTGCTGGATTTCGCCCGGCAGGTCAATGCCACCCAGCTGGTGCTGGGCACCTCCAGGCGGTCGCGCTGGGCGCGCATGATCGACGAGGGCATCGGCGCCACCGTGGTGCAGGAGTCCGGCAAGATCGACGTCCACATGGTGACTCATGAGGAATCCAACAAGGGCGGCTTCCGCTGGTCCGCGCTGACCCGGGGCGAACGCAAACTGGGCTCCTGGTCGGCGGCGGTCCTCGTGCCGTCGCTGATCTGCGCGGTCATCTACTTCTGGTTCGACCAACTGCTGGATCTCAGCGGCGAGAGCGCGCTGTTCTTCATCGGCGTCATCGCGGTGGCGCTGCTGGGCGGCGTCGCTCCGGCGGCGTTGTCCGCCTTGCTCTCCGGCGTGCTGCTGAACTGGTTCTTCACCCAGCCCCGCTACAGCCTCACCATCGACCAGCTCGACAACTTCCTCACCATCGTGGTGTTGCTGCTGGTGGCGGTCGCGGTGGCGGCGCTGGTGGATGTGGCGGCCAAGCGAACCTTCGAGGCGCGCAAGGCTTCTCGTCAGGCCGAGCTGCTGACCCTGTTCGCGGGCTCGGTGCTGCACGGCGCGGATCTGCAGGCGCTGCTGGAACGCGCACGGGAGACTTACGGCCAGGACGCGGTCAGCCTCGTCACCGACGACGAGGTGATCGCGTCGGTGGGAGATCAGCCGCCGACCAAGGTCGGCGACGCCGAGACCGCTGTGGAGGCGGGCGATGACATGCATTGGCTGCTCTTGCGAGGACGAGCCGTGACCTCCGGGGACCGCCTGGTGCTGGGCGCGGTCGCGAATCAGGCGGCGGGACTGGTGCAGCAGAAACAGCTGCGCGCCGAGGCCAGCGCCGCCCAGGCGGTCATGGAGGCCGACAAGCTGCGCCGCGCACTGCTGTCGGCGGTCAGCCACGACCTGCGCACCCCGCTGGCCGCGGCCAAGGCGGCGGTGTCGAGCCTGCGCAGCGACGATGTGGAGTTCTCCCCCGAGGACACCGCCGAATTGCTGGAGACCATCGAGGAATCGGTGGATCAGCTGACCGCCCTGGTCGGCAATCTGCTGGACTCCTCACGCCTGGCGGTCGGGGTGATCAAGCCGCAGATGCGCAAGGTCTACCTCGACGAGGTGGTGCATCACGCGCTCATGGGGATGGGCACCCGCGGCATGCGCCGCACCACGATGGACCGGGTCAAGGTGGATGTGGGCACCATCGCGGTGTACGCGGATTCCGGTCTGCTGGAACGGGTCCTGGCCAACCTGATCGACAATGCCGCCCGGTACTCCCCCAGGGATTCGATGGTGCGGGTGGCGGCCGAGCAGGTCGGCGCGCGGGTGGCGATCACGGTGGTGGACACCGGTCCGGGCGTACCGACCGGCCTGGAGGATCAGCTCTTCGAGCCCTTCCAGCGGCTCGGCGATCGCGACACCTCCACCGGCGTCGGCCTCGGCCTGTCGGTGGTGCGCGGATTCGTCGACGCCATGGGCGGCACGGTGCACGCCGAGCCCACCCCGGGTGGCGGCCTGACCATGGTGATAGATCTACCCGGGGGCGACGAACCCACGGACACGACCGAGGAGAACAGGTGACCGACGCGGCGGCAGCGCCGATCAAAGTGCTGGTGGTCGACGACGAACCACAGATCCTGCGCGCCCTGCGCATCAATCTGTCGGTCCGCGGCTACGAGGTGACCACCGCCTCCACCGGCGCCGCCGCCCTGCGCGCCGCCGCCGAGAAGCACCCCGAGGTCATCATCCTCGACCTCGGCCTGCCCGATATGGACGGCATCGACGTGCTGGGCGGCCTGCGCGGCTGGACCACCACCCCGGTCATCGTGCTGTCGGCCCGCACCGATTCCTCCGACAAGGTGGAGGCCCTCGACGCGGGCGCCGACGACTACGTCACCAAGCCGTTCGGCATGGACGAACTGCTGGCCCGCCTACGGGCGGCCGTGCGCCGCTCGGCCGTCACCGCCGACACCCCGGAGCCGGTCATCGAAACCGCCTCCTTCACCGTCGACCTGGCGGCCAAGAAGGTCACCCGCCACGGCCGCGACGTCCACCTGACCCCCACCGAATGGGGCGTCCTGGAAATGCTGGTCCGCCACCAGGGCAAACTGGTCGGCCGCCGGGAACTGCTGCGCGAGGTCTGGGGTCCGTCCTACGCCACCGAAACCCATTATCTGCGTGTCTATCTCGCCCAGCTCCGGCGCAAACTCGAGGACGACCCCTCGCAGCCCAAGCACCTGCTCACCGAGGCGGGCATGGGCTACCGCTTCCAGCCTTAGAAGATCAGGGAGCTCCCCGGGAGCTCCCTGATCCTGTTCGCAGCCCCGGGGATCGGCAGGGCCGGCGTGGGTTCGGGTCACGGCGGCGAATTCCCCGGGGTGCGGCCAGATTTGCCGGAGCGGGTGACGGCGGCGTCCGCGCGGTGATGGGCGCACGAACAGTGGCCGGGCATTCGCGATGAATGCCACGTGTTCAGCGCGTCGGCGGCGTGGCGCTCACCGGGTCATGCGCACCGGCAACGACTTGAGGCCGTTATTGAGGTTCGAGCGGATGCGGCGGGCGTCGCCGGTCTGCTCCAGCTTCGGGAAGCGCGCCAGCAGCTCCTCGAAGAACACCCGGCCCTCCAGCCGCGCCAGGTGCACGCCCAGGCAGAAGTGCTGGGCCAGACCGAAGGACAAGTGCGGGTTGGGGTTGCGGCGGATGTCGAAGCGGCCGGAATCGGCGAACACGTCCTCGTCGCGATTGGCCGAGGTGTACCACATGGCCACCTTCTCGCCCGCCTTGATCGGGACGCCGCGGATCTCGGTGTCGGCGGTGGCGGTGCGGCGGAAGTAGTGCAGCGGGTTGGCGAAACGCAGGATCTCCTCCACCGCACCGGGAATCAGCGACGGGTCCTCGCGCATCGCGGCCAGCTGCTCGGGGTGCTGCATCAGCAGTTGCAGTCCCGACGACAGCATGGTCTTGGTGGTGTCGTTGCCCGCGGTCACCAGCTGGGTGAAGAAGCTGCCGAACTCCAGGTCCGACATGGCGTTCCCGCCGAAGGTACCGGCCAGGATGAGCGAGGTCAGGTCCTCCTTCGGCGGCTCGGTGCGCCGCGCCATGGAGAACTGGATGGCGTAGATGGCCATATTGGTGAGCTCGGCGGTGACGTCGAAATCGCCGACCAGATCCGGATCCTGTTGGCTGACCGACTGTTCGGCCCAGCGGCGCAAGCTCGGCCAGTCCTCCGCCGGAATCCCGAACAGCCCGCCGACCACCTGGCTGGGCAGCACGCCCGCCACGTCGTGCACGAATTCCACATCGCCGTCGACACTGTCGAGCAGGGCGGCGGTGAGCTCGCGGACCCGGTCCTCCATATCGCCGACCACCCGCGCCTTGAAATGCTCGGCCAGCGGCTTGCGGTATTCGGTATGCCGCGGCGGATCCATCATGAGCAGCATGTTGCGGGTCTGCTCGAGCCGTTCGGGCGGCTGGTTCTCCAGGATCACGCCCTCGACCTCGGCGGAGAACAACTCCGGATTGCGGGCCACGTGCGCCACGTCCGCGTGCTTGAGGATCGCCCAGTACCCGGGCTCGCCCGGCATCTCCTGCCAGTGCACGGGATCGGTGCGCCGCAGCTCGGCGAAGATCTCGTGAATCGGTCCCGCCACATACAGCTCGGGGTCATAGATGTCGCTGACCGTGCCCACGGTCCACCTCGGTATTCACTTGCGGGTATGCCTGTTTCGCTTCGGACGCTAATCCCGGACGCGACCCGGCGGCGCGGTTCCGGAGGGCGGTCCCAGTCAGTGGACGGCCATGAACCACCATGGACGCCATGTCTGTTGCCGCGATCGTGTTCGACATGGACGGTGTGCTCATCGACACCGAACCCATCTGGGAGGAGGTGCGGCGCGAGTATATCGACGAGCTGCGCGGGCGCTGGCTGCCCGACACCCAGGACCGGTTCATGGGAATGAGCACCGCGGAATGGTCGCGGTACCTGAGCGAGGACCTGCTCGACGGCCGCCGCACCCCCGACGAGGTCGCCGAGGACGTCATCTCCCGCATGGCCGCCCGCTACGCCGACCACCTCCCGCTCATGCCCGACGCCGTCGCCACCGTGCGCCGCCTGGCCGCGAGCTACACCCTCGGCCTGGCCAGCTCCTCCCCGCGCCGGCTCATCGACGTGGTGCTCGACCACATGGGCGTCACCGACCTGTTCGCGGCCACGGTGTCCACCGAGGAGGTCGAGCGCGGCAAGCCCGCCCCCGACGGCTACCTCGAGGCCGCCGCCCGCCTCGGCCTGGCCCCTGGCTTCTGCGTGGCGATCGAGGATTCCAGCAACGGCCTGCGCGCCGCGCACGCCGCCGGGATGACGGTGATCGCCGTCCCGCACCCCAAATATCCGCCCGCCGCCGACGCCCTCGCCGCGGCCGCCTACGTCGCCGACGACCTGACCCGGGTCACATCCGAACTGGTGTCGGAATTCCGCTGACCACCTCGGTGTTCCGAACGATCGGCGACCACATGGCCGCCCCGGGTGACCCAATGGGAGGATTTGACCTATGTCCGAACAGACCGCCGCAGCGCAAACCCCCGCCACCGACCCGGCGGCCGAGCCGGTCAAGCTGTGGGCCGAACGCACCGGCACCCGCGCCTACACCGGCCGCAACAACCGCGGCGGCGAGGTATTGATCGCGTCCGCGGGTGTCCCCGGCGCGTTCACCCCGGGTGAGCTGCTGAAGATCGCGCTCGCCGGCTGCACCGGCCTGAGCGCCGACTTCACCCTCGCGCGCCGCCTGGGCGACACCTTCGACGCCACCGTCCACGTCTCCGGCGACGCCGACCGCGAGAACGAGCTCTACCCCGAGCTGAACGAGGATGTCGAGCTCGACCTCAGCGAACTCGACGAGGAGTCGCGGCAGCGGCTGCTGGTCGCCGCGCAGCGCGCCATCGACAAGGTGTGCACGGTCGGCCGCACCCTGAAGGCGGGCACCACGGTCAACCTGACCTTCCGCGTCGACGCATGAGCGATGCCCCGGTCCGGCTCAGCGCCTGGGTGCACGGCCAGGTCCAGGGTGTCGGCTTCCGCTGGTGGACCCGGTCACGCGCCCTGGAGCTGGGTCTGACCGGTTACGCCCGCAATCATCGCGACGGTCGCGTGCACGTCATCGCCGAAGGACCCCGCTATCAGTGCGAATCGCTGCTCGACCTGTTACGTTCCGGTACAACACCGGGTCGGGTGAATCTGGTGGTGGAAGACTGGGGTCCCGCCGTGGGCGGAATGACAGGATTCGAAGAACGCTAACGCGCGGCGAGCCCACGGAGTCGACGAATGGCCACTGATCGTCCCGGCGATCCGGACAACCCGGACCGTCCCACCCCCGACCCCGCACACCCGTCCGAACGCCCCAGTCCGCCAAACGAATCCGCCGATTCCGGCAAATCCGGCAATCCGGCCGAGCCGACGCCGGACGCTCCCACCCCGCCGCGCAGCGACCGCAACGCGCCGACCATTCGCGCACGCCGGGCCTCCGACCCGACCGTTCCCATGCCGAGCGGACCCCACGACGACCAGGACGCTGCGACCGACGAGCCCGCAGCCAGGCCGGATTCGCCCGGTGAGGCCGGTTCCGAGCCTTCGGGTCCCACCCCGACGCTCCGATTCCCCGCTCCGGAGCCCGGCGGGAGCCAGCCGACGCTGCCACTCTCCGGCGCATCCGCGACCCCGCCCGATGCGGGCGAACATCACCCGCCGCATCCGCTCGCCGGTGAATCCCACGGCGGCGCGGGAGCTTTCGACAGCCCCGGCGCCGCACCGCTCGGCGCGGTCACCCCGCCGCCTGGCGTCGAGCCGCCGTTCACCCTGCCGATGCCGTCGCCGGAACCCGACGCCCCGCCGGTGCCCGCGGTTCCGGAACCGCCCCGGCGCGGCAGCATCATCTCGCAGCAAGCGGGGATCACACAGCCACGACCGCCGACGGTGGCCGAGGTGCGGGCCCGGGAGAAGGCGCGCAAACGGGCCGAGGAGCAGCAGCAGGCCGAGGCGGAGGCCGCGGAAGCCAAGCAGCGCAAGAAGAAGCGGGTTCTGATCGGCGGCGCCGCCGTGGCGGGCATCGCGGCGCTGGTCGGCGGCGGCTACCTGGTGGCCTCGGCGTGGAGCGGACCCGATGTGACCGCGTCCTGCACGGTGGTCGCCGACAAGGGCGAGATCGTGCCGATCGGCAACGGGCAGACCGTGACCGCCGACCGCGACAACCAGGAGATCGTGGTCCCGGACAACTACTGCTCGAGCGCCACGTCCGACGGGCACCCCGGAACGCACACGAGCACTTTCATCTACCTGGGCCATTCCTACCGCTACTACTACGGCGGCAACACCACCATCGGGCGCCCACCCACCGGTGGCACCACGGTGGCCCCCAAGGGCGCGACAGTGAAGACCAAGAGCGGCAGCACGATTCAGCGCGGCGGCCTCGGAGCGAAGATCGGTGGAGGTTCCTAGTGCGGCGGGTTCGCAGCACTCCGCGGCCGGGCTGGCAGCGGATCATCGAGGGTCAGGGTCTGGTCTACGGCTCTCCCGGGCAGTACGCCGACGGTCAGCCGCGGCCCTACTGGGACGAATCGGTGCACTACGAGTTCGACATGGAGGAGATCCTCGCCATGGAGGCGCAGGTCGAGGTGCTGCACTCGATGTGCCTGCACGCGGTCGAACAGGTCGTCCTGATGGAGCGTTTCGCCGATTTCGGTCTGCCGCAATGGAGCTGGGAGCACATCACCAAGTCCTGGCACCGCTCCGACCCGCACGTCTACGGGCGCTTCGATCTGCGCTACGACGGCCGCGGCCCGGCGAAACTGCTGGAGTACAACGCCGATACGCCCACCTCCCTGCTGGAGGCGGCGATCGTACAGTGGCACTGGCTGACCGACACCCACCCCGACGACGATCAGTGGAATTCCCTGCACGAGAAGCTGGCCGAGCGCTGGGGTGAGCTGCGCGAGAACCTGCCGGGCAGTCAGCTGCACTTCACCTGGTCGGGTTCGGACGGTTCCGGCGAGGACAACGTCACCACCGCGTACATGCAGGAGACCGCCGCCGAAGCCGGGTTCGACACCATCGCCCTGCCCATCGAGGAGGTCGGATTCGACACGGAGCTGGACCGTTTCGTGGATCTGGCCGAGGCCCCGATCGAGGCCATCTTCAAGCTGTACCCGTGGGAATGGGCCCTGGACGACGACTTCGGCCGCCGCGTGGTGGAGTCGCTGCCGGAAACCATGTGGATCGAACCGCTGTGGAAGACGCTGCTGTCGAACAAGGCGATCCTGGCGGTGCTGTGGGAGATGTACCCGGGCCACCCCAATCTGCTGCCCACCTACCTCGACGATCCGCACGAGCTCACCGAGTACATTCGCAAGCCCAAACTGGGCCGCGAGGGCGCGAACATGACCATCGTCGGCGCGGGCCTGGAAACCGCCACCGGCGGGGTCTACGGCGACGAGGGCTACGTCTACCAGTTGCTGGACCCGCTGCCCGAATTCGACGGTATGCGACCGGTACTCGGTGCTTGGATCGTGGGCGACACGTCCGCGGGGCTGGGCATCCGGGAGACCGTCGGCCTCATCACCGATGACAGCTCCACCTTCGTCCCGCACCGCATCCCGCAGTAACCACACCTCGGAGGACCACCGATGACCACCGCTCTCGCCCTCGAAGCCGGGTATTGGCATTCACTCGGCCGCGGCGTAGGCGCCATCCTGGCCTACGCCCTGCTCGGCCTGGCGCTCATGCTGATCGGCTTCCAGGCCGTGGACGTGACCACCCCCGGCCCGCTGCGCGCCATGGTGGCGCGTGGTCTGCCCAACGCCGTCGTGATCAGCGCGTCGGCCATGATCAGCATGGCGCTGATCGTGGTGCTGGCCATCTACGCGCAGGCGGGCAAGCTGTCCGAGGGGCTGCTGGCCGCCACCGTCTACGGCCTGGTCGGCATTGTGGCCCAGGTGATCTCGGTGCGCGTGCTCGAATTCGTGATCGGCATCGATATCGGCGAGCTGCTGAAGAAGCCGGAATTCAGCACCGAGTCGCTGATGGTGGCGGCCGCTCAGTTCGCGATCGGCTTGGTGGTCGCGTTCGCGATCCTCTGACCGGTCAGCGGATCGCCTGGCGGTCAGCGGACCCGGCTGTACTTGATGAAGGCCACGCCGTCCTCGAAGATCCGGCTGGTGAGCACCCGGAACCTGGCCGGTTCGGGCAGCCGTCCGGCGGTTCCGAACAGCGGCCGCCCGTGCCCCAGCACGATCGGGTACAGCTTCAGGAACACCTGATCGATCTCCGGCAGCAGGGTCTGGGCGAGCTCGCCGCCGCCGCACAGCCAGATGCCGAGCCCCTTCTCCCGCTTGAGCTCCCGCACCCGGGTGAGCGGATCCTCCGAGATCAGCTCCACCCCGGCCGCGGGGCTCTCCGGCAGCGTCGTGGACACCACGAACTGCCGCAGATGCGAGTACGGGCTGGACGTGCCGGTCCGCACGCCGAAGTCGTGGGTCTTGCGGCCCATGATCACGGTGTCGAAGTTCTGGCACGGTTTGTCGACGCCGAGCACCTGACGAACCTTGGTCGGCAGCGTCTCGGGATACTGCGCCATGATCGCGGGCCCGTGATCACCCCCGACCGGGAAGAAGTCGACCGAGCCGTCATCGGTGGCGATGAATCCGTCGATGGTGGCCGCGACGTAGTAAGTCAGTTTGCGCATGTGTTTCCTCCAGCCGGCACCACGCGTGCCGCTACTGAAAAGGTAGCGCCTGAACCTGAGCGATAGGCCGGGTCTGAGATAGTCGGATTGCCCGGCTCGGAAGAAAACCTGCTGGTCTCAGGCGCGGCAGCGCCCTTGACGGCGGCCTCTCACGCTAATCGAACGCTGCGTGAACTTTCCCCTTCGTCCGCTCGACGATCCTCAGCCGCGGGGGCGGGGCTGGCAGCGGGGGCAGGAGAACGAGGAGCGGTTCATGAACTTCTCGCGGCGCATGAGGGCGCCACAGCGGCGGCAGGGCTCGTCCTCACGGCCGTAGGCGTTGAGGGAGCGCTCGAAGTAGCCGGACTGGCCGTTCACGTTGACGTAGAGGGCGTCGAAGGAGGTGCCGCCCGCGCGGAGGGCCTCGTCCATGACCGTGCGGGTCTCGGCGAGCAGAGTGTGCAGGGCGGGGCGGGTCAGCTTGGCGGCGGGACGCTCGCCGTGGATCTCGGCTCGCCACAACGCCTCATCGGCGTAGATGTTGCCGACGCCGGAGACCACGGTCTGGTCCAGCAGCAGGCGCTTGATCTCGGATTGCTTGCCGCGCAAGGTCTTCACCACGGCATCGGCGTCGAAACGCTCGTCCAGGGGGTCGCGGGCGATGTGGGCCGCGGATTCCGGAACCCGGGTGCCGTCCACCTCGACCAGGTCGGAGAGCTGCCAGCCGCCGAAGGTGCGCTGGTCGACGAAACGGAGTTCATGGCCGTCGTCGAGGGTGGCGATGATGTGCGCGTGCTTCTCGAGCGGCGCGGACGCGGGCTGGACCAGCATCTGCCCGGACATGCCGAGGTGCACGACCAGGGAGGTGTCGGGCTCGTCGAAGGTGAGCCACAGGAATTTGCCCCGCCGGTGCGCGGCTTCCACACGCAGACCGGTCAACCGGGCGGCGAGGTCGTCCCCACCGAACGCGTGCCGCCGCACCGAACGCGGGTGCTTGACGGTGACGCTGTCCAGGACGCGGCCCACCACATGCTCGGTGAGTCCGCGCCGGACGACTTCGACCTCGGGAAGTTCGGGCATCTAGCTCTGCGAGCCGTCGGCCGAACCCTCGGGCGCGTTATCGGCATTCAACGACCGGTAGGCCGCGCCCGCGGCCTTCTGTTCCGCTTCCTTCTTGGAGCGGCCCACCCCCTGGCCGTAACCCTTCCCGCCGATCACCGCGGTGGCGGTGAACTCCTTGTCGTGGTCGGGTCCGGTGGAGGTGATCTCGTAACTGGGCACGCCGATGCCGCGCTCGGCGGTCAGCTCCTGCAGGCTCGTCTTCCAGTCGAGCCCGGCCCCCATGCGGGGACCGCGCTCGAGCAGAGCGGCGAACAGGCGCAGCACCACTTCCCGCGCGACATCGATGCCGTACTGCAGGTGCACCGCACCCAGCAACGACTCCATGCCATCGGCGAGAATGCTGGGCTTGTCCCGGCCGCCGGTGAGCTCCTCGCCCTTACCGAGCAGCAGGTGGCGGCCGAGACCGCCGGCGCCCAGCCCGCGAGCGACCTCGGCGAGCGCGTGCATGTTGACAACGCTCGCACGCAGCTTCGCCAGTTCGCCCTCGGACTTGTCCGGGTGCTCCAGATACAGGCGCTCGGTAATGCTCAGGCCGAGCACCGAATCGCCCAGGAATTCCAGGCGCTCGTTGGTCGGCAGGCCACCGTTCTCGTAGGCGTACGACCGGTGCGTGAGCGCGAGGCGCAACAGCTCCGGCTGTACGTCTACGCCGAGCGCCTCGAGCAGGCTGGCATGGTCGGCGGCATCACCTACGGCGGGAATATCCGCCGCGTCCTTGCTGGCGGTCACAGTGGGCTATACGCGAATCAGATCGCGGAGGTGACCTGACGGCCCTTGTAGGTGCCGCAGCTCGGGCACGCGATGTGCGGCAGGGTCTGCTGACCGCAGGCGCGGTTCGGGCAGGTGATCAGGGTCGGCGCGGTGGCCTTCCACTGGCTGCGACGCGCGTGGGTGTTGGCACGGGACATCCGGCGCTTCGGAACGGCCACGACTAGCTCTCCTCTGTCTTACTTGCGGCACCGTTGTGTCCCGCAAGGGTGGAATCGGTTGATGGGTCCGACGCAGTGTCTGCATCGGTGGACTCAGCGGTGAAATTCGCGAGCCCGGCCCAGCGAGGGTCAAGTATCTCATGACCGTGGCCGGAACCCGCAATCGCCATCTTGACGCCGCATTCCGGGCACAAACCCGCACAGTCCGGCTCGCACAGCGGCTGCAGCGGCAGCTCCATGCCGGCACCGTCGACGATCACCGGCTCGAGGTCGATGAAATCGTCCACCAGACGCGGGATCTCGTCTTCCTCGGTGGTCTGCTCGGTCGCGCTGTCCGGGTAGGCGAACAACTCGGTGAGGTGCAGTTCGAGCTCGTCGGTGAACGAGTCGAGGCACCGCGAGCATTCGCCCTCGACGGGAGCGGTGACCGTGCCGGTGACGAGGACGCCCTCGGACACCGACTGCAGCGTGAGATCCAGCTCGACGTCGGCGCCGGCCGGGATCGCGACGAGATCGAGGCCGATCTTCTCCGCGATCGTCACGGTGCGGCGCAGCTCGCGCATGGATCCGGGGGCGCGTCCGAGACTGCGTACGTCCAGCACGAAGCCCGCGTCCGTCAACTTGTGACGATGACGCGAACCATTACCGGAATCGGCCGACATCTTCTGAACTCACCTTCGCACTGGCTGGGAATGGGCAACCACCCCACAATACCGAAAGCCCCGCTCGCGGCCCAAATGGGCCGAAGCGGGGCGATCGGGCCGTCTATCAGCGACGGAAGCCGGGCGACTCGGTGCGGAACTCGGAGGCGTAGTCCGGCACGGACGAGTCCGAACGCACCTGGTGGCGGCCGCGGCCGATGATGCGCAGGGTGTTGTGCAGGGTCTCCTCGAAGTCGGCGAGCTTGCCGTCGACGTAGTCGTCGCATTCGGAGCGCAGGCGGTCGGAGTCGGCCTGGGCGGTGTCGATGAGCCGGGCCGATTCGGTGTGGGCGGCGCGGACCACCTCGGTCTGGGAGACCAGGCGATCCTGCTCGGCCTTGCCCTCGGCGACCGAGCGGTCGTAGGAGGCCTGACCGGCGGCCGCGAGCCGGTCGGCCTCGGCGCGGGCGCGACCGGTGAGGGAGTCGTACTCCTTCTGACCGTCGGACACCGTGCGCTCGGCCTCCTCCTCGGCCGAGGCGACCAGGTGGTCGGCGTGGGCGCGGGCCTCGGCGACCATGCGGTCGGCGTGCGCCTTGGCGTCGGCCAGGATGCGGTCGGCCTCCTCGCGGGCGGAGGACACGGTGTGGTGGGCCTGGTCGTTGGCGGTCTTGACCGTGGTCTCGGCGCCGGTGCGGGCGTCGGTGACGATCTTGTCGCGGTGATCGAGCACGTCCTGGGCGTCGTCGAGCTCGCCGGGCAGCGCCTCGCGAACGTCATCGAGTAGCTCCAGCACCTCGCCGCGCGGCACGATGCAGTTTCGGGTCGGCGGGATGCCGCGGGCCTCTTCGATGATGGCCACCAGTTCGTCGAGCGCTTCGAATACCCGGTACATGTGCTACCCCACTCTCCTGCCAGGACTCACGGCGAGACTCTCCGCTTCCGCCAGTCTGCCAATCTCCGCGCTGTCAACAAGGTCCGACACGGCGTGTCGCGGGTTTTCCGCAACATGGCCTGTTTCACAGATCCGGCAGGAAAAACAAGTGGAGGAAATAGCTCCACTTGGTTTACCGTTGAGGAGCAAGACAAGTAATGGCGTGTTCGGATGGGGTAGACGATGGCTGTCCACGAGATTCCGGAGCGGGCGACGATGCCCGTGCCCGGGCTGGTGCACACCTATACCCTCGGTTCCGAAGCCTTCGCCTACGGCTCCGAGGCGCTCGCCCAGAGCACCGGCGCCCTGCGCGCGACCGGCGTCCGCTGGTCGGCCCGGATCGGGGCCTGGCTGCGCGGCGACGCCGCCTTCGCACAATTGATTCGCTTCGCACTCGTCGGCGGCCTCAGCAATGTCGGATACATCCTGCTGTTCCTCGCCCTCTACGGCGGCGGCGCGCAGGTGGCCAATCTGGCCGGATCCATCGTGAGCACCGCGCTGGCCAACGAGATGCATCGGCGGCTCACCTTTCAGGCCGCGGACCGGGTGCGCTGGTACACCGCGCAGATCGAGGGCGGGGCGCTGGCGCTGGCCGGGCTCGCCATCACCTCGGCGGGTCTGGCGATTCTCGAGGTCACCGCGCCCGGCATGGGCGATATCGCCGAAGCCGTTGCCGTCCTGGGCATTACGGCCGTGGTCGGCACCATGCGCTTCCTCACCCTGCGGCTCTGGGTGTTCTGAGCCCCACTCCCCCACATGTTCTCCGCGAACGCGGGAACCTCTTTCGCCGCGTCGGCGTCCAAGCCAGTATCGACGACGAAAGGGGTTCCGACATGGACCGTGGGCGCGGATGCCTTGGGGGACGGCGGGATACGAGCGGACCACGGCCCCAGCGTCCCCCGGGGCGGGGGTGCGGATCGTGCGTGCGGCACCGGCGTCCGCGCCCGCCCCGGCAGGAGGGCTGATGACCACCATCGCGACGACCACCGCCACCGATCCGACCGTCGGCGCCGCCGGGGCGACCGGCTCGGCCGCATTCCCGGTGACCGGATCGACCAAGACCACCAGCCGGGCACAGGCGAGGGTCGACGGTGGACGACATTGCGGGGCACGGGAATCCCGGAAGGCGCTGCTCGCGGGGTGTGGCGCGCAGCGGGGCCCGGGACGGCAATCGGGTGCCGGACCGCGGGGCAGGTCCGAGCAGCGGGTGCACGAACCGATGCCGACCGCGCTCGACCGGCGGGAACAGCATCGGCAATTGATCGGGGCCCTGTTGCCGGAGATGGCCGCGGGCAGCGTGGTGAGCCATCAGTCGGCGGCCGTGCTGTACGGGACCACCCTGTGGCGGACGCCGCTGGATCGGGTGTGCGTGACCCGCAATCGCAAGGGCGGCGGGCGGACCCGGCCGTTCGCGAAAGTCCATGGCTCGCCGGTGGATCGCGCGGTCGAGGTCGACGGACTGCCGGTCACCACCCCGGCGCGGACCGTGGTGGATCTGGCGCTGACGCTGCCGTTCGAGGCGGCGGTCGTCGCCGGTGACGCGCTGGCCGGCCGGTTCGGACTGACCACGGCCGAACTCGGCGAGGAGATCGCGAAGGCCAAGGGCCGCTATGGCATCGGCCAGGCCAAAGCGGTGATCGCCCTGCTCGACGGTCGCAGCCAGAGCATCGGGGAATCGCTCAGCCGCACCATGATCGAGCAGCACGCGCTGCCGCTGCCGAGTTCTCAGGGCAATGTGCTGACCCCGGACGGCCGTTTCGTGGCGCGCGTCGACTTCTATTACGAGTCCGCGGGCGTGCTGTGTGAGTTCGACGGCCCCACCGAGTACGGCCGCCTACTCCGCCCGGGCCAGGACTTCGCCGCCACCATCCACCGCGAGCGAATCCGCGAAACCCACCTGCGCGCCCTGGGTTTCGAGGTGGTCCGCTGGACCTGGGACGACCTCATCCGTGACCGCGCGGCCCGCCGCCTGCGCGCCGCCCTGTCCCGCTCCCGACCCCGACCCGACGGCCGAATCGAGCCCGCCCCCACATTGCCTGGCCGCCCGGCCTCGATCCGCACGTTGTGACACACGTGGCGGCCGAGATGCACAGCGCCGGGACCTCGGGGCAGCCGCGCACGACATGGCGCCACCACAAAGTCGCGACGGGGTGGCTGGAGGCTCGAATCCGCGCACCCGCTGGGCCGTATGGGGTTGTGGCCCAGCGGGATGCGGGGTTCTCAGTCGGTGGCTTTGCGTTCGGCGATGCGGTCCATGAGGCGCTTGTGGACGGCCGGGGGCAGCAGGTCGGCGATGTCGCCGCCGAGCGTCGCCACTTCCTTGACCAGGGAGCTGGAGACGAAGCTGTAGGCGGGGTTGGTGGCGATGAAGTAGGTGTCGACGCCGGTGAGCTTGCGGTTCATCTGCGCCATCTGGACTTCGTAGCCGTAGTCGGTGGCGTCGCGCAGGCCCTTGACGATCGCGGTGATGCCCTCCCGCTTGGCGAAGTCCACCAGCAGTCCGCGCCAGGATTCCACCCGCACGTTGGGCAGGTGGGCGGTCACCTCGCGGATCAGCTCCATGCGTTCCTCGACGGTGAACATCCCCTGCTTGTTGGGGTTCACCACCACGGTCACGACCACCTCGTCGAATTGCTCGGCGGCGCGGGCTATCACGTCGAGATGTCCGTTGGTCACCGGGTCGAAGGACCCGGGGCACAGTGCTCCAGCCATGGCCGCACGCTACCGCATTCCGGGGTAGCATCCGCGTCCGCCCCAAACTCCACAAAACGGACATGCCTGGCCAGCTCGAGGACAGCACGGTGTCCTGGAAGGCCTACATGGGTGGCATGCCGTCGGCGGGCTTCCAGGACGAGTTCGCGCCCGGCGATGTCAACGGCACGATGGTCAAGCTGTATCAACTCGAAGGGCGGCCCCCACAAGTCGTCGCCCGAGGTGGTGGACCACTACAGCGTGCTCGCTCACCAGCCACCAGCAGCGAGTTCAGTCAGGTTCAGGAGCTGCGGGC
This sequence comes from Nocardia sp. NPDC059764, assembly GCF_042732555.1. Taxonomy (NCBI): domain Bacteria; kingdom Bacillati; phylum Actinomycetota; class Actinomycetes; order Mycobacteriales; family Nocardiaceae; genus Nocardia; species Nocardia sp. NPDC059764. The sequence goes on along the minus strand of NZ_JBHWHH010000008.1, from coordinate 37,214 downwards.
CGGGAGGTCGTCGAGATGGATGCGGTTCTGGATGAAGCCGGTGAGCCAGACGTCGTCGAGGGTGGTGTTGTGTTCGGCGGGGATCATGCCGGGTTCGGCGTCGGGGATGACGGGGCGTTCGCTCATGATGGCGCGGCCGAGCAGGTGGGAGCCGTCCCAGGTCTGGCGGATGCCGAAGCCGGCGTGGATGTCGCGGAAGGTCTGCATGTGCGGGAAGATCTCCGAGCAGCTCGGCTCGGTGCCGTCGGCGCGGGTGAAGTTGACGAACAGTCGATTCGTTCGCATGCCGACCTCGGCGTTGTAGACATGCGCGACGCGCGCGAGATCGACCAGGACGATGGGCGTGGTGATCGTCGAGGGGCTGGTGCCCGTGTCCAAGGGGAATATCGAATACAGCCAGCGCAATTCACGTCCGGCTTGGGTGACATGATAGTGATGCCACGTTTTTCGCAGCGGGGCGAGCTGTTGTTCGTCGGACACGAACCGCGCGGACAGGGAACCGGCCAAGGTAGTGCGGATGCTGTCATGGGATGCCCGGGCGGAGCCGCCGATCCCGTCGGCGACATCGGTCATCCGCTCGGTGATGGCCGTCAGAACCCGTGAGTTCTCGGTGACGACATCGGACATCATGCGCGAGACCGCGCTGAGGCCGCGTTCGACGTTGGTGCGGGAGAACAGATCCTGCATCGACGCGCCGACGATACCGCCGCCCACCGCGGTCAACGCCCCGGCGATGATGGTGTCGATCGGAGCGACGACCTTGCCGCCGGAACTCGAGATGATGCCCCACATCGAGCCCAGGACGGTGACGAGGATTCCGATGATCAGCGTGACTTTGGCGGCGGTATTGCTGCTCACCGGCAGTTCCGGTGGAGGCTGCGGAGTCGGGGTGGTCATGGCTGCGCCTCGGTGGAGAGGGCGGACAGCTGGAAGCGGGGTACCGGCGCCGCGTCGGTGCAGGCGAGCTGCGCGGCCAGGTAGCCGCTGGTGATGGTGAATTTGAAGCCGTGCCCGGAGCAGGCGCTGAGCAGCACCGCCGAGCGGCCCGGCAGGCGGTCGATCACGAAATCCTTGGCCGCCGTATTGGTGTAGTGGCAGGTTCGGACTTCGCGGAGGGTGAGTTGCCGGGAGTTCAGCGCCAGCCGTTCCCTCAGATACTCGAGTTGCAGGTCGACCGATGCCTTCAGTTCCGCGTCCTCGATCGGCTGGTCGGTGTCCACGATGGTCGCGGGCTCGTGGACTCCCATGATCTGTAAACCGTTGCCCACGTTGACCATCCCGTACCACTCGTCGGCCGTGACGTCCATCCAGCTGCACCCGTGACCGCCCGCGATGGGCTCGGTCGATTCGCAGACGATCTGATATTGGCGGGTAACAGTGATTCGAGCGGCGGCAGCAGGCGCGAATCGCCCGAATTGTCCACCGGCGGCGATGATTACGCGATCCACGGGTACCGGCCCGTCCGATGTCACCACAGTGACGGAGCCGCCCGCCTCGTCGATCGCCGACACGGCGGCCTTCTCGCGCAGGGTCACGCCGAGCGCATTCGCCCGTACCGCGAGCGCGTGCAGCACCGATGCCGGGGTCATCATCCCGGCATTGCGTTCGTAGACGCCGATTTCCCCGGCCCGCAGGTGCAATCCGGTCCGGGCGGCCGGCTCACCGCCGGTGAGGATTTCGCAGTCCTGACCCGACCGTTCGAGCGATTCGATGACCGCGTCGGTCCCCGATTCCCCGCCGATCCCGAAGTGCAGCATCCCGCACGGATCGATCAACGACATTCCGGTGTCGTGTTCGAGCCGCTCCCAGCGTGGCCGGGTGTCGCGCATCAGCTCGGCATAGAACGGGTCCGAATATCCGAACCTGATGATCTTCGACCGTCCCGCGGAGGCCGCGGCGTCCGCGCCGATGGTGCTCCGATCGAATCCGATGACCGACCACCCGGTTTCCGCGGCCGCCACGCATGCGGACAGGCCCGCGGCCCCCAGGCCGATGACGGCGACGCGTCCTGTGTGCACCGCTCGAACCCCCTCACCGCGATCGCTCACCCCGAAGTGATTCTATCGACCGCGACCGGAGCGCACCCGCCGAAACAGCGAAAGCCCGTGTGTCAGTTGGCTCCGGCGAACTCGGCGAAGTCGAGGCGCGTCTCGCCGTAGGTGCGCGACTTCAGGGGTTCGAACCCGTCGGGCCAGACCACTTCGGGTGAGCGGGTGGAGCGTTCCACGACGATGAGCGCCTCGTCGTGCAGCCACCCGTTCTCGGCAAGCGAGCGGAGGTCGGATTGCACGTCGGCGACGTCGAGGTCGTACGGCGGGTCCGAGAAGACCAGATCGTAGCGTTCAGGGGCGGCGCCCGAGAGCACCGAGCCGACGCTGTTCTGGCGCAGTTCGGCGCCCGGCAGCCCCAGATCGCCGATATTGCCGCGGATGATGGCGGCGGCCTTGCGGTCCGCTTCGATCAGGAGGGCGTGCGAAGCGCCGCGGGACAGGGCTTCCAGGGCCAGGGCCCCCGAGCCCGCGTAGAGGTCGAGGACGTGCAGGCCGTCGAAATCCATGCGGGCGTGCAGGAAGCTGAACAGTGCCTCGCGCACGCGGTCGGAGGTGGGGCGGGTGCCCGCCGGGGGGACGCGTAGGCGTCGGCCCCCGGCGGTACCTGCCACGATGCGGGTCATTCGGCGGCGGTCTCGTTCAGGTTCACGTCGACGAGCAGGTCGCCGCCCTCCACCTGCTGGACCTTGGCGATGGCGACGCGGCGCACCACGCCGCCGCGCGGGGCGGTGATGGCGGCCTCCATCTTCATGGCCTCGATGGTGCCGATGGTGTCACCCGCGGACACCGAATCGCCTTCGGAGACGGCCAGGGTCACCACACCGGCGAAGGGGGCCGCGATGTGGCCGGCGTTATTCCGGTCGGCCTTCTCCGCCGCCGGGATCTCGCTGGCGATGGAGCGGTCGCGCACCTGGATGGGGCGCAGCTGCCCGTTCAGGATGCACATGACCGAGCGCATGCCACGCTCGTCGGGCTCGGAGATGGCCTCCAGGCCGATGAGCAGGGTGACGCCCTTGTCGAGCTGGACGTGGTGTTCCTCGTCGTGGCGCAGGCCGTAGAAGAACTGGTTGGCCGAGAGCCCGGTGGTGTCGCCGTACTTCTCGCGGTGGGCGATGAATTCGGCGGTGGGTCCGGGGAACAGCAGCCGGTTGAGGGTGGCGCGGCGTTCGGCGGAGGTGCCGTTGAGTCCGGCCTCGTCGGCGACGGTGAGCTGGGTTTCCGGCTTGGCGGGACCGCGGCCCTCGAGGGCGCGGCTGCGGAACGGCTCGGGCCAGCCACCGGCCGGGGTGCCGAGTTCGCCACGCAGGAAACCGATCACCGAGTCCGGGATGTCGTAGCGGGCCGGGTCGGCGGCGAAGTCGTCGACGTCGACGCCGCTGCCGACCAGCGCCAGCGCCAGGTCGCCGACCACCTTGGAGGACGGGGTGACCTTGACCAGGCGGCCCAGCATCCGGTCCGCCGCGGCGTATTTCGCCTCGACCTCCTCGAACTGGTCGCCCAGGCCCAGCGCGATGGCCTGCTGGCGCAGGTTCGACAGCTGGCCGCCGGGGATCTCGTGGTGGTAGACGCGGCCCGTCGGGCCCGGCAGCCCGGACTCGAAGGGCGCGTACACCTTTCGCAACGCTTCCCAGTACGGCTCGAGGTCGCACACGTTCTGCAGGTTCAGCCCGGTGTCGTAGGGCGAGTTCGCGGCCGCGGCGACGATGGCCGAGAGCGCGGGCTGCGAGGTGGTGCCCGCCATCGGCGCGGACGCGCCGTCCACGGCGTCGGCCCCGGCCTGCCAGGCGGCGAGGTAGGTGGCCAGCTGGCCGCCCGGGGTGTCGTGGGTGTGCACGTGCACCGGCAGGTCGAACTCCCGCCGCAGCGCCGTGACCAGGGTGGACGCGGCGGGCGCGCGCAGCAGGCCGGCCATGTCCTTGATGCCGATGACGTGCGCCCCGGCCTCGACGATCTGCTCGGCGAGCTTGAGGTAGTAGTCGAGGGTGTAGAGGTCCTCGTTCGGGTTGGACAGGTCACCGGTGTAGGACAGCGCGACTTCGGCCAGGGCCGTGCCGGTTTCGCGGACGGCGTCGATGGCCGGGCGCATCTGGTCGACATTGTTGAGCGCGTCGAAGATGCGGAAGACGTCGATACCGGTGGCCGTGGCCTCGGAAACGAAAGCGCGCGTGACCTTTTCGGGGTACGGCGTGTAGCCGACGGTGTTGCGGCCGCGCAGCAGCATCTGCAGATTGATGTTCGGCACGGCCTCGCGCAGCGCGGCGAGCCGCTCCCACGGGTCCTCGTAGAGGAAGCGCAGCGCCACGTCGTAGGTCGCACCGCCCCAGCATTCGATGGACAGCAGTTCGGGCGTCATGCGCGCCACGTGCCCGGCCACGTCGAGCAGGCCGTTGGTGCGGACGCGGGTGGCGAGCAGCGACTGGTGCGCGTCACGGAAGGTGGTGTCGGTGACGGCCACGCCCTCCCGGTTGCGCAGCCACTGCGAGAAGCCTTCGGGACCGAGCTCGAGCAGCCGCTGCCGCGAGCCGGCCGGCGGCGGCACGGTCAGGTCGAGGGCGGGCAGCTTGTCGTGCGGGTACACCTTGGTCGGCCGTGAGCCGTGCGGCTTGTTCACGGTGATGTCGGCCAGGTAGTTGAGGATCTTGGTGCCGCGGTCGGCGGAGCTCTTCAGCGTGAGCAGCTGCGGCCGCTCGTCGATGAACGAGGTGGTGACCCGGCCCGCCCGGAAGTCCGGGTCGTCGAGCACCGCCATCAGGAACGGGATGTTGGTCGTCACGCCGCGGATGCGGAATTCGGCGACCGCGCGCCGGGCCCGCGCCACCGCGGCGCTGAAGTCGCGGCCGCGGCAGGTCAGCTTGACCAGCATGGAGTCGAAGTAGGCGCCGACCTCCGCGCCGACGTTCGCGCCACCGTCGAGGCGCACGCCCGCGCCGCCCGGGGAGCGGTAGCCGGTGATGCGGCCGGTGTCGGGGCGGAAGCCGTTGGCCGGGTCCTCGGTGGTGATGCGGCACTGCAGGGCGGCGCCGCGAATGTGGATGGCGTCCTGGCTCAGGCCGAGATCCGCGAGGCTCTCCCCCGCGGCGATGCGCAGCTGCGACTGCACCAGGTCGACGTCGGTGATCTCCTCGGTCACCGTGTGCTCGACCTGGATGCGCGGGTTCATCTCGATGAACACGTGGTTGCCGCGCTCGTCGAGCAGGAATTCCACGGTGCCCGCGCAGGAGTAGCCGATCTGCTTGGCGAAGGCCACGGCGTCGGCGCAAATGCGGTCGCGCAGTGCGGGATCCAGGTTCGGGGCGGGCGCGAGCTCGATCACCTTCTGGTGGCGGCGCTGCAGCGAGCAGTCGCGCTCGTAGAGGTGGATGACATTGCCCTGCTGGTCGGCGAGGATCTGCACCTCGATGTGGCGGGGGTTGACCACCGCCTGCTCGAGGAACACGGTCGCGTCGCCGAACGCGGATTCGGCCTCGCGCGCGGCGGCCTCGATGGACTCGCGCAGCTGGGCCGGGTCCGCCACGCGGCGCATACCGCGACCGCCGCCACCGGCGACGGCCTTCACGAACAGCGGGAACTCCATCGACTCCGCGGCCGTCATCAGCGCGTCCACGTCGGCGGACGGTTCGCTGGACCGCAGCACCGGCAGTCCGGCGGCCTTGGCCGCGGCGATGGCGCGGGCCTTGTTGCCGGTCAGTTCGAGGACCGAGGCGGCCGGGCCGATGAAGGTGATGCCCTCACGGGCGCAGGCGGCGGCCAGGTCCGGGTTCTCCGACAGGAAGCCGTAGCCGGGGTAGATGGCGTCCGCGCCCGCGCTCTTGGCGGCCTCGATGATGCCCTCGACCGACAGGTACGCGCGGACGGGGTGGCCGGGCTCACCGATCTGGTACGCCTCGTCGGCCTTGAGCCGGTGCACGGATTTGCGGTCCTCGTACGGAAAAACCGCGACCGTACCGATGCCGAGTTCGTAGGCCGCGCGGAAGGCGCGAATGGCGATCTCGCCGCGGTTGGCGACCAGGACTTTGGAGAACATGCGTAGAAGGTACCTGCCCGGGGATACGGATCGGGCATCGAAGTCCCGTTCGGTGCAATCTTCACAGGCCGGACTCCCCGCTTGCGAATTTGTGTTAATCACCGCGATACATGCCTGCCGGTGAGGGTTACGCGCCTCCGACCACGGAATTCGCCGCCGTGCTAACGGAGACCGGTCCGGAAGCGGCCGGGCGGGGCGCGCGGACCGAGACGTCACGGTGCCCGGATTGCCGCGCGATCGTGTCCGAGACCACACCCGGCGCGGCCGAAGGCGCGCGAGAAGTCTTGAGCGACGGTAAAATCCGCCCTGGGAGGAGGGGACGGTGAGACTGTTCGCGGCGTTGATGGGCCTCGCGATGGCGCTCGCGGCCGGAACCGGCTGCGCGAGCAGCGTTCCCGGCCACCCGGTGCGGCAGCCGACCGACCCCGCGAGCCTGGAGGTCGGCAACTACCAGACCACGCCGCGCACGGTGGGAAATGCCAAGACCGGCAAGCAATCCCGGATCCGGGAGTCGCAGCGGCTGTCGGACTACGTGGCGCTGCCGTTCGAGGCCGACCACGACTACACCTACGAGTGCTCCAACAATGTCCGCCCGCACGTCGTCACCAACCACAAGGGCCTGGGCAATATCGTCATCAACGACACCTTCGACGAGGTCGCCCACGATCTGCGCGGCGGCTGGGTCACCACCTGGTGCACCGGCGAGGGCAGGGACGAGAAGCACCGCAGGCTCAGCATCGCGGTGCTGGAACTGCCCGACGCCGGGCGCGCCGCGGCGGTGGGCCCGGTGCTCGAACATGACGATTTCACCTACAACAATGGCAATCAGCCGGTGACGCTGGCCAAATACCCTGCGAGCACCGCGCATTGGCGGCCGAACGTGGCGTCGCTGGGCTCGTGGACGGTGCGCGACCGCTACGTCGTGTACATCAAGCTGGTGGACGAGCTGGCCGCCGCGCCGGATCTGGCGGATCTGAGCGCGCGCACCGAACGCATGCTCGACGTGGCGCTGCCGCTGCTCGACAAGTTCCAGCCCACGCCGACCGAGCAGTTCGAGCACATTCCGCTCGACCCGGACGGCATTCTCGGCCGCACCCTGCCGACGAATCCGGAACTGCCGCTGCGCCCGGACCCGGACGGGGTGTACACCGGCCGCGGCTCGTTGCAGAGTCTCGACGGCACGGACCTGGAGTTCCTCACCATCGGCGATGTCGATCTGGTCGGCTACGGCGACGCGCTGGTGTTCCACAGTCGTACCGGCGCGGCGGCACGCGCCCTGTGGGACAAGTGGAATCCGGCCAACGAACCCTCCGACAAGCATCGGGCCGTCGACCCGCCGCCGCGTTTCCCGGGCGACATCGGCTGCTTCGCCGATCTGGAGAACGGGCGGGTCATGTTCCACCAGTGCACCTTCCACGTGGACAAGTACACCGTGCAGGTCGGCGCGTCCAACCTGGCCGAGCTGTATCAGAAGACGGCCGCGCAGTACGTGCTGTTGACGAGCGGGTGACCGGATGAGACGACTGCGGGCAGTGGCGTTGGCGGCGGCCGCCGTGGCGGTCCTCGGCGCGGGGTACGCGGTCGGATCGTGGCCGGTGTCCGGACACGCGGTGCCCGGCATGACCGCGGCCGATCTGCCGAAGCTGAAGGTCGGGCCCTATCCGTCGGCCCCGGCGGAATTCGTGCCGTTCTACGGCACGGTCGCCGACGCGTACGCCATCGAATCGCGGCGCATGATGTCGTATCTGGCCGGACCCGACCGCATCGATCCCGACGTCCGGTATCTGGGCGGGGCCCGGCTGCTGAGCAGCTCCGGCGCCGACTACGACGACGACAACGGGCCGTTCCCGAAGAACTGGCAGCCGGTCGCGGAACGCAATCGGCTCATCGCGGGGGCCTACATCGCCCGCAACAACGACAGCGTGCGGGCCCGCAAGCACATCATCCTGGCGATCCAGCGCTTCCCGTCCGAGCAGGCCGCCCGCGCGGCCGTCGACGGGTACTGGGAAACCTTGAACACCCCCGAGCGGCACCCGATTCCGATCGACACCGCCGACCTGCCCGCCGACACCCACGACAGCGCGCGGGCCTCCTCCCGCACCGATGACAGGGGCGAGCTGGTCGCGGTGCGCGGCGTGTACGCGATCATCGGCCACGCCGTGATCCCGCAGCACGATCCGGCGGCGCTCGGCACCCGCCTGCGAGACATGCTGCGCGCCCAGCTCACCGCGATGGCCGAGCTGAAACCCACTCCGCTCGAGGATCTTCCGGACCTGCCCGGCAATCCCGACAAGATCCTGGATCTCACGCTGCCCAACCAGTACGACAGCACCGACTCCGATCGGTGGGGCGGCCGCGGCCAGGGCGGGGTCTACACGCCCGCGGCCGCACTGCATTTCGAGCGCGACACCGCGGTGGCGCGGCCCGCGTTCGAGGCGGCCGGGGTGGATCTGGTCGCCCGCAACGGGGCGACCGTGTACCGCACCCGGGATCTGAAGGCGGCCTTCGGTCTACAGACCGCGCTGACCCGGCTGGGCCGCGACGACGACGAGGTCCCGAACCCCGGGGGCATCACCGACGCGCACTGCGTACGGCTCGACGAACCCGAGCCGATCCGCGACGCCACCTATCTGTGCGCGGTGGTCTACGGCCGGTACGTGGCCGTGATCGGGGCGCAGGCCCGGTTCAGCGGCGGCGCGCCCGCCTCGTTCGAGCAGCGGGTGTCGGCGCAGTATTCGATGCTGGCCAGGAGCGGATAGCGCCATGAGGATCGCACGATCGAGCACCCGGCTGCCGGCGCTCATGGTAGCGGCCGTCCTGGCCGGCGGCTGCGGGTCGGGCCCGACCGACCCCGCCGCGCCCGCGTCACCCGCCGCGACCGTCGATGTGTCGCAATTGGACCCGGGGAACTATCCGGTGGTCCCGCGGCAGATCACCTCCATGAAGCCCGACATCAGCGTCGGGGACGTGGTGCAGGAGGCGATCCGGCTGGGCGAGCACGTCCCGCTGCCCCTGGAGATCGACGAGCGGCTGGGGTACGGGTCCGCCGGGCCGGCGATCACCGCGGACTATCCGCCGATGGGGATCGACGGGTTCAACGATCGCGCGCCGGGCCTGGTCGCCGGCTGGCAGACCGGTGGGCGGCATCGGTACGACACCACGCTCGGGCTGAACGTGCATCTCACGGTGCTGCGCTTCGGCAAACCCGCGCAGGCCGCGACGGCCGCGGATTTCCTTGCGTCGCAGGCGAGTCCGGAGTACCCGGACAGGGGGCCGGTACAGATCCCCGGCTACCCGGCCGCGCGGGCCGCGCTCACCTCCCTTGAATGGGTGCGGGCGCTGTACCCGCAGGGCGAATACCTGTACTGGCTGCACGTCGAGGACGACCTGACCGTGCCCGACGGTCCCGCATTCCTGATAGACGTGGCGAAGCGGATGCTGGACAAGGCGATCGAATCGATGCGGGACTATCACCCCACCCCGCCCGACCAGCTGGCGGGCCTGCTCAGCGATCCCGACGATCTGCTCAGCCGCGTGCTGCCCGCGGGCAAGGGACAGGTCCGGGCGAGCGAAGGACTGTACGGCCCGCACGCCGCCCTCACCCACGACGATCGACCGGCCGCCTCCCGCCGCGCGTACGCCGACGCGGGACTCGACGTGATGGCCAGTTCGCTCAGCAATATCTACCGAACGAAGGACGAGGCGGCCGCCCAGCGCTTCATCGCCGCCTTCGTCGACGAACTGCTCGACCGGTACAAGCCCGTCGACCCGCCACCCGGCCTGGCCACCGCCCGCTGCCTGCAGTTGAAGGACGTGAAGTACGCCATCGGCGCGAAGTTCATGTGCTACCTGCCCTACCAGCGCTACGTGGCCGAGGTGTCCGCCGACCAGTCCCAGGATCTGCGCCAACGGCTTTCGGCCCAGTACAAGCTGCTCGCCTATGGCCACATCTGACACTCGGCCGGGTTCGGCGATCGTTGCTACATTCCAAGGGCCCGAACCAGGGCGACGACTGATCTCGCGAGTTCGGGGTAACTCGCCGGGTACTCCCGACCTTGGTTCGGCACCCACCGCCGGCACGGATACGAAACCGGCGACGGCTATTGGCGGGCCGCTGAAGGCCCGGAGAGGCGGACAAGCATGCCGTTGCGGCCCGGCACTGTTGTGGGCGGCCACCGGATCATCCGGGTGCTGGGCAGTGGCGGGATGGGGACCGTCTATCTGGTGCAGGATCCGATGTTTCCCGGGCGACTCGACGCCTTGAAGGTGCTCAGCAACGACCTGTCGCACGACGAGGTGTATCGGGCGCGGTTCGCGCGTGAGGCGAATCTCGCTGCGGAGATGGATCATCCGAACATCGTGACGGTCTACGCGCGCGGCGAGGAGGACGGGAAGCTGTGGATCGCCATGCAGTACGTTCCCGGCACCGATGCGTCCGTGGAGTTGAAGCAGCATCCCGAGGGAATGACGCCGCAGCGGGCGTTGCGCATCGTCACCGAGGTGGGCAAAGCCCTGGATTACGCGCATCGGCGCGGGCTGCTGCACCGGGATGTGAAGCCCGCCAACTTCCTGCTCTCCCGCGACGAGGACGCGCATCCGGGCGAGGAACGGGTGCTGCTCACCGATTTCGGCGTCGCCAAGTCGGTGACCGACGGCCGCGAACTCACCGCCACCGACGCCATGATGGCGACCCTCGCCTACGCGGCCCCCGAACGGCTGGTCGCCGGGCCGCTGGATCATCGGGGCGACATCTACAGTCTCGGCTGCGCTTTCGTGAAGCTGCTCACCGGGCGCACGCCGTTCCCGGTGAATTCCATCGCCCAGGCGACGCTGGGGCACCTCCAGGATCCGCCGCCCGCGCTGGGCACGCTACGCGCCGATCTGCCGCCCGCGCTGGACGCGGTGATCGCGAAGGTGCTGGCCAAGGATCCCGACGACCGCTACGCCACCTGCCGGGACTTCACCGAGGACGCCGCGCTGGCCTTGCAGGGCCGGATGCCCTCCGCGCCGCCGATCGTCGAGTCCGAGCGGCCGACCGAGCGGATCACCCGGCCGCAGCCGATCCACTCGGGGACCCGTGGCTCCCGCACCGCCCGCTGGCGCGCCCTCGCGGTGGCGGCGGCCGTTGCGCTGCCGGGTGTTTCCGGCACCGCGGTCTACCTGGCCACACACCAGGACTCCGGCGGCGACACCGTCACCCAGACCACCTCCACCCCCAGCGATTCCCCGGCCCAGGTCCGGGCCACGCATCCGTCGTTCCTCAACAAGACGGTGGCCGCCTACAACCTCGGCGACAGTTCGCTGTCCGTCGACCTGGATTCGAGCGAGCAGGCGAAGTTCCTGCAGGACATCGGCTTCCGCTACGCCACCGACTTCCGCGCCAAGCCCGACGAGACGTCCCCGCGCCCGTTGTCCGCATCCGGCGAGACGGTCCCCGACGTCGACCTGGTCATCATCGTGCGCACCGACAAGCAGGCGGGCAATGGCGGCCTGCGCGGCCTGCCGAGTTCCTTCCTGTCCTCCAGCCTCACCCACGCCCGCCTGGTCATCGTCGACGACCCCGCGACCGCGCAGGCTTTCCAAACCTGGACGCCCCTCTCCGCGGATGTCGCGATTCAGAAGATCGTCCCCGCGATCGCGAAGGTGCTGTAAGCGAGCCCTCGTCGATCTCCGGAATTCTGTGCGCGCCAGCGTGATCCACGTCTCGAGCAGCCATGGGCGGGGTGGCGTAAGTGCGCCACCACGGTTGGCGCGCCACCACGGTCTTGTTACGCTCCGCCCCGAAAAGGAGGTCGTGGTGTTCGGAAGACGGTGGGGGATCCTCCGATGTCTCCTGCTCGCAGCCGCATTCCTACTCACCGCCTGCGGTTCGCCCGCCCCCTCCCAATCCGACCCCGGCTCAACCCCTTCCGCGCACACCAACAAAGACGTGTGCACCCGCATGCTGGACTTCTTCCACACCACCTTGGGCGTCCCCGAAGCCCAGGTAGCCGAACTCAGCCAGGGCACCATCAACGCCACCATCGGCATGACCGGCTCCTGCTACCTCAACCTGAGACCCCGGGCCCCCTACGTCGCCTGGATGACCCTCCGCAACATGCGCAAACCAGACCACACCGACCCCGAAGGCGGCCGCTACCACCGCCTCGACGGCTTCGACGAAGAAGTCTGGCGCTCCGCCGACGACTCCTTCCTCACCCGCATCGGCACCTGGGAAGGCATGATCGCCATCGACGACAAGATCGCCGCCACCAGCTCGATCCCCCTGAAGATGACCGACGCCAAGGTCCGCGACACCATCACCTTCCTCATCGCCACCACCCGCGAACTCCAATAAGGAAACGGACCGACAGCGCCGATTCCAGCACGCTCGGGAGGAAATCCGGTCCACCGAGAGGCCATGGACATCTACAACAACAAGATGGGCCGGGAGATTGGCCTGGCCAATATGGACGCGTCACCCGGGGAGCTGAGGATCAAAATCGAGAACGCGATCGATCGAGGCGAGATGGTGGTCATCGACGGCCGAAACGGATGGTCCGGATAGTGCATGACGATCAGCAACTGACCCTCCCGCATTGAGAGCGCCAACCGCTCTCCGCACGAAATCCGGTGGCACGATCCAGCCCATCGCCCGATACCGGCGGCGTCTTCGGCTGCTTCCTGCACTGCGAGGATCGCCTGCGGTACGGGAACCCGGAAGAACTCCCGGTTCGGTGCCACTCTGAACGGAGCCAGCGAATCTTGGGCCTTCTTCTCGACATCGCCAGGATGCGAGGTCATCAAACCGTGTTCGACCTCGAAGGGCAATGGCACACCCGTCGACTGTAACTCGCCGGCGCGGGTTGTGATCAGACGATCCGCCCTCCCGATCTTCACCAGTCCGGGCATGGCCGGATTGCTCAGCACGTAGACGAAACCGACTGGATACCCCAGCAATTCATCCCCCTTACGCGCTACGGGTGCCGTTTCAGGATCGGCGGTGGCGCGGATGTGCTTGATGACCGCGGCCATGGTGTCCACGTCGGCGTCGCTGAACAGGCCCTCCGGGCCGTTGGGGGCGACCTGACTGAACTGTGGCCCGTAGAGGTCGCCGACCTCGATGATGCCGTTCTTGGCGATCACGTCGGGGGACGCGGCCCAGATTTACCCACCGCTCAACCGATTTCGGGTCTACGCCGGTCGCTTCGGCCAGGCTCGCGTGGGTCCATCCTCCAGCTGCCATGGCGGCCCGTAGCCGCGCATTCGGCATAGGGACGTTGTACACCTGTCGGGACGTCCCGAAGTGGGAAACGTACGAGGTTCCGCCGTCCCGATGATCAACGAGACCCTGGTGTGCAGCACCCCAGCGGCAGGAGGACTTCGGTCGGCCCCGCCGCCGGGTGCGTCAACCGACCGAATCACCATGAACCGACAGGGGCGGACAATGCGGCATCGACCGGCGGCCCTCGGATATCTGCGAACCGATGTGTCCGCGGTGAGCCAACTGTGGGACGAACACCAAATAAGGTCTCTCGCAACAAAACTCGGCTACGACTTCTGCGGGATCATCGTCTACGACCCCAAGACCAAACGGCCCCCGCTGGCCCGAGTGAAAGCTCAGGCGACGCGGCTACAGGTTGAGGCCGTCATTACCCCCGGCGCGGACCACTTCGACAACGGCGTCCCCCGCGACCTTGTGCGGCAAGTCGACGTGATCACCGTGCACCCGGAAGCCACCTACGCCCGATGGTCTACAGGGCTCGTGGACACCAACGGGAACGCGGGTGGTGTCGTCAGCAGCAGCTAGCATCAACCGGCCCGGGGGCGGCTCGAGACCTTTCAATCAGGCTGGCCAGGTTGAACGGCGGAGGCGATTGCGTGTCAGCACAGCATGCACGTTACATCGGGTAACGCACCCAGATCGGCCTTGGCGTCGGTGGTCAGCACAGCGCGGCCGGTGGCCGCGGCGGTTGCCGCGATAATGAGATCATGCGCCCCGCGGGGCCGACCTGTCCGCCGTACGTGGGCCATCAGATGGGCGTGGGCGCGAGCGACGTCGAGTGTGTGATCCTCGATCGGCGTTGCCGCGATGAGTGCGTCGACGAATGCCTTTCGCGCACCCCGACGGGTCGAATCAGCGAGTTCCACACCCAGATACAGCTCGGACACGGTGATCATGGCAAGGGCGACATCGTCGTCCGGTCGCAATACCCGTGCCAGGTCGGTCTTTCCCCGTTCGGCAGCAATGACTACGCCGGTGTCGAGGATCAATCGTCGTCCCATTCGGCCCCCACTCCGCCGATCAGCAGCTCGCGGGTGGCTTCGATATCTTCACCAAACCCAGCGAGTGGGTTGTGTTCAGCGAAGAATGCGATCACTTCGGCACCGTTCTCGCGAGAGGCCGGCACGATTGTGGCGATTCGCCGCCCGCCCCGGGTGATCGTGATGGTCTCTCCGTGTTCAGCCTGGTCCAGAACAGCGGATAGGTTCCGGGCGACTTCGGTCGCCGTCATCACCTTCATGCAAATCATATTATCTGATTCGACGCCGTACGGCCCTCGGATGGGTTGCGCCAACCCGCCCCGCCGCGCGTGGATACGTCGGTGTCAGCTGGTCACATGAGCCGCCCGAGACCGCTCGACCAAGCCGTTAGCTCAGGCTTGGCGGCGGGGCGTGCGGGAAGGGACGGATTCGAGGCCGTCGCCGATGCGGCGGGCGGCGGCGGAGAGTTCGGCCAGGTAGTGGCGGCGTTCGGGGCGGGTTACGTCGGGGCGGAGGGGGCCGATCTGGAGTTCCATGACGGCGTGGCCGCTGTCGTCGAAGACCGGGGCGCTCATATAGCTGAGCGGGAGGGTGGCGTCGGAGTCGAAGGTGGGCTGGTCGTAGGCGCTGCCGCCGAAAGTGGCCAGCTGGGCCAGGACTCGGCCGCGGAGGTCCTTGTCGCCGGGGTGTTCGGCCAGGTGGGTGGCCACGTCGGAGAGGACTCGGAGGCCGGGGAGGCTGTCGGGTTCGAGGCGCCAGGCGCAGTAGCCCGCGGCGCGGAGGGTGTCGAGGACGGCGCGATATTCGTCACGTCGCTCGGTGCCGCGGGTGTCGAGCCAGTCGCGTTGGCGGGCCTTGCCGGTGTGGGCGATGATCGCGGCGCCGGCGGGAGCCAGGAGGGGGATGCGGACACCGGATTCCATGCCGATGGTGAGGCGGTCGCGGGTGACGGCGACGAATTTGAGGTGGCCGCCGCTGAGCGCGGTGAGGGCCGCGCCGCAATTGACGCGGTCGGCCAATTCCTCCAATTCGCGCTCCAACCAGGCACGATCATGACGGCCCGCGGCGGCGCGGGCGCCGATGGCGGCGAGGCGGCCGCCCAGTTCGTAGCTGAGATCGGGGAGGCGGCGGACCCAGCCGCGGTCGGCCAGGGCGGCCAGGATGGAGCCCGCGGTGGAGCGGTTCAGGCCGAGGGTGTCGGCGATCTCGGCGGCGGTGAGCGAGTCGCGTTGGGCGGCGAGCAGTTCCACGATGGCCACCACACGCTGGGTGGGGGGCGAACTCTCGGTCTTGCCTGTGGGCACCACGGTCTCCTAGCCTGAGCCGCGGCACAAATAGCCGTACGGCTGGGTACGAATAGTCGCATCGAGGAGCAGGGCATGGCAACCAGGGCACAGGGGCCGAGCGGGTCGTGATCGCGGATTTCGCCGACCACTGGCTGCTGTACTGTTCCATCCCGCTCGTCGCGGCGCTCATCGGCTGGGTGACCAAGATCGTCGCCGTGCAGATGCTCATGAAACCGCTCGAGTTCAAGGGCATCCCGCCGTGGCTGGGCTGGCAGGGCGTCATCCCCCGTTCCGCGCCGCGCATGGCCACCATCGCCGTGGACCTCATGTTCGGCAAGCTGATCGATCCGCAGGACATCATCGCCCGCATCGACATCGGCGAACTCACCACGCGCCTGCGCGAACCCCTCGACGCGGGCGTCGACTACATGGTGCGCGCCATGATGATGAAGCATCAGCCGCGGCTGTGGGTGAACATGCCCGAGGCCGCGCAACGCGCCATCATCGAACGCGCGCAACGGGATCTGCCGCAATTGATCGAGGACATCGTCTTCGACCTGCGCACCAATATCGACCAGGTGATGGACCTGCGCGGCATGGCCATCAACGCCCTGGTCGACGACAAGTCGCTGCTGGTGGAGATGGTGCGCCGGGTCGGCAACAACGAGCTGCGCTTCATCGTGCGCTCCGGGCTGATCTTCGGCACCGTGCTGGGTTTCGTGCAGATGTTCACCTGGTCGCTGACGCACAATCCGTTGCTCATGCCCGCGTTCGGCGGTTTCACCGGCCTGCTCACCGACTGGCTGGCGCTGCAGATGATCTTCCGCCCGATCCGTCCGGTCGGTATTGGCCCGTTCAAGTGGCAGGGCCTGTTCCACAAGCGCCGCGAGCAGGTCTGCACCGACTACGGCGATCTCATCGCCACCGAGATCCTCACCCCCGCACGCATTCTCGAGGCCGTTCTCAATGGCGAACGAGCCGACCGGTTGGCATCCCTGCTGAGCCGCCACGTCAGCGAGTTCCTGGAACTGCAGACCGGCCCGGCCCGCCCGCTGGTCATGATGGTCGCCGGCGACAGCTACACCGCCATCGAACGCGACGCGGTCACCTTCGTCCTCGACCACATCAAGGCCGCCGCCCACTCCGGGTTCGACCAGCACGCCATCGAGGCCCTCGATGTCCGCAGTCTGGTCATCGAGAAGACCAAGCAGTTGTCCGACGACGAGTACGAGGGCCTGCTGCGACCCGCCTTCAAACAGGACGAATGGAAGCTGGTCGCGATCGGCGCGGTGCTCGGATTCCTGGTCGGCGAACTCCAGGTTCACCTGATTCTGGGGTGAGCCCGCCGATTTCGGGGCACATTCCGACCACCGTTCCAGCCCGTCGGCGTGGCGTTGGTCGTACGATGGGCACTCGCCCGCAAAACCGCCGGTAGTCTCGAATTCGCATGCTACGCATGCTGGACGGCACGGTGAAGTACCACGCAGCATCGGCGAAATCACCGTGAGTCTCCTCAAATTGCGATGTTTGCGAAGCCGAATCGGTACCATCCCCCACGTGCGCAAGATGTATGCGGGGGCCCGACTACGGCGGTTGCGCGAGGAACGGCGGATGACCCAGGCGGCCTTGGCCAAATCCCTGGACCTGTCGCCCAGCTACCTCAACCAGCTCGAGCGTGATCAGCGACCGCTCACGATTCCGGTGCTGCTCAAACTGAATTCCACCTTCGACCTGGACGTGCAGTTCTTCGCCGCGGACTCCGACGCGCGGCTGGTCTCGGACCTGCACGAGATCCTGGTGGAGGCCGCGGGCGGCAATGCCGCGCCGGTGGCCGAGGTCGAGGATCTGGCCACCCGCATGCCCGAGGTCGCGAAAATCGTTGTGGCCATGCATCGCCGACTACGGGCAGCGACCGACCAGTTGGATCTGTTGTCCTCCAAGGTGGCCACCCCCACCGGCACGCCCGGCGTCGCGATGCCCTACGAGGACGTGCGCGACTTCTTCTACGACCACCACAATCACATCGCCCAGCTGGATCTGGCCGCCGAGCGGCTGTTCGAGGAGAGCGGGCTGAACATCGGCTCGCTCGACCGCCAGCTGGCGCGGGTGGCCGAGGAACGCGCGGGCGTCACCGTCCTGGTGCGCGGCGACGGGGCCGACCCGAACATCCCCAAGCGCCACTACGAACCCGAGACCCGCACCCTCACCCTGGCCCGCCGGCTGCGGCCCGGCCAGCGCGCCTTCCAGATCGCCGCCACCCTGGCCTTCCTGCTGCACGGCGCCCTGCTCGACGAGGTGCTCGACGAAAACCCCGCCCTCAGCGGCGAATCCCGCACGCTGGCCCGGATCGGGCTGGCCAACTACTTCGCGGGCGCGCTGATCCTGCCCTACGGCAAGTTCCTGCGCTCGGCCGAGGAACTGCACTACGACATCGACCTGCTGGGCCTGCGCTTCGAGGTGGGCTTCGAGACCGTCTGCCACCGCCTGGCCACGCTGCAACGCCAGGGGCAGCGCGGGGTGCCGTTCTTCCTGATCCGCAGCGACCGGGCGGGCAATATCTCGAAACGCCAGTCCGCCACCGCCTTCCACTTCTCCCGGGTAGGCGGCAGCTGCCCGCTGTGGGTGGTGCACGAGGCGTTCGACCAGCCCGGCCGGATGCTGTCACAAGTGGCGTCCATGCCCGACGGGCGGCGCTACCTCTGGGTGACCCGCACCACCGCACCCACGCCGAGCGGGTTCGGCGGCGCGGGAGGCGAATTCGCCATCGGACTGGGCTGCGATATCGAATACGCGGACCGTCTGGTCTATTCACGCGGCCTGGAGATCGAGGATCCCGCCGCGGCGATACCCATCGGAGCGGGCTGCAAGGTGTGCGAGCGCCCGTCCTGCGCCCAGCGCGCCTTCCCGCAGATCGGGCGGCCACTGGCGATCGACGAGCACACCAGTTCGGATCTGCCGTACCCCCGTATGCCCCGCTGAGGCCGGTGAGCCGGAAGCGGGGCTTGCATCATGCTTGCCCTCATCCAATTTGGATATCCATTTCGCCCGATTGCATCAAATACCGAAAGGTATTAATACTGTCTAGTATTCTTGATCGCACACCTGGAAAATCATGAGTTACCCGGATTAATCCGGCGTTTGCTCCCCATCTCCCGCGCATCCTGTGTAGCGTCTGGATTCGCTCGAAGATTTCTCGGAACAAGCGGTGGGCGGCAGTGATCGGTATCGACGGATGCCTCAAACGCATCATGGACATTCCCGGTGCGTGCAGCGTCACCCTCGTGGACGGCGCGAGCGGGCTGGCCATCGCCGCCGCCGGTCGCCACGACGTCGTCGATCAACACGAAGACGCAGCTGCCGCAACCGATGTCGTGCGCTCGGTGCTCACCTCGCCGGCCATGGCCACCGGCCGCCCCGGCGACGACATCACCGAGATCATCGTGTGCGGAACCGGCGGATATCACCTGCTGAATTTGATCGACGGCGATTTCGACGGACGGCTTTTCGTGCACGTTCTCTTCGACGGCGACACCGGCAATCTCGCCATGGCCCGATACCAGCTGCGGATTATTCTCGCCGAATTCTCCGAGGATGATCATGGACAGTGAACTCGTCATCGAACTGCGGCGGCTGGAACAGCAACGCGGCACCGGCGTGCTCACCGTGGGCGATGGCGCATTTCATCTCGCCGAGGGCGCGATCGTGGCCGCCGATTGCCGGCGCACCACCGGACTCGATCGCCTGGCGATAACCGCCGGGCTCACCGACGCCGAGGGCTGGCGCCGCGCCCGGTCCGGAACCCCCGACCAGCTACCGACCGGCCCGCGGCTGGAAACCCTTGCGCTGCTGTCGGTCTTCGACGCCGCCTACCTACTGCTGGCCGCACCCGCCCGGGTGGAGTTCCGGGAAGGGCCGGGGCACTGGCTGGCCCACGCCTGCCGGATCACCCCGGGCGCGCTGATCCACGAATGCGCCCGCCGCGGCGACCCGACCGCGGGCGTGTGGCCGGTGGAGCTGGTGGATCGCGTCGCCGTGGTCCCGGTGCGACGGGTGCAGCGACGGCGGGTGGTGCTCACCGGCGGCCAGGCCGAGGTGCTCGCCGCGGTCGACGCCCGCCGCAGCATCACCGCGCTCGCCGAGGACCTGGGCCGCACCACCTACGGCTGCCTGCTCGCGGTGCGCGAACTCACCGCGGCGGGGCTGATCGAGGCGCCGGTCACGGTGGCCCTGGCCGACCACATCGGCGCCGTCACCGAGCCGGACCGGCCACCGGCCGAACGATCCGCCGCCCCGGACGAGAACTCCGCGGCGGCAACGAATTCCGCCCCGCCGCTGCGCCGCCGGGTGCGGCAGGCCGCGGCGGTCGCCGTCCCCGACCGCTGGGAACCGCCCGACCGGGACGTCCTCATCCGGCTACGGGCGGCACTGGAGGAACTGGCATGACCGCGAACGGATAGGGAGGCGGCCTTGGAGGAGCTCGCGTGACCGCGCGGCGAAGGCGGCTCGGCGAATTGATAGGAAGGTTGACCAAAGTGGCGATGTCCGGCCCAGAACCGAACACGCAGGTACACAGGGAGCTGAAGGCGCTGCGGGACCGGGTGCCGCAGTTGACCGGCACGCTGGTGGCGTCCACCGACGGGCTGCTCATCGCACATGATCTGCCCGCGCACATCGAGCCGGCGGGCATGGCGGCGCTCACCGCCGCACAGCTCTCGCTCTCACACCGGCTCGCCGCGACCGCGCACGGCGGCGGCTTCCACGAGGTGGTGGTGCACGGCGAGAGCGGCGACGTCGTCATCTACGCGGTCGGCTGGACCGCCTCGCTCACCGTCCTCGCCGGGCCCGGCACGAATATCGGCCGCGTGCACCTGGAATCACGGCCCACCGCCCGGGCCATCGCCGACCATCTCGCGGCCGTCACCGGCGACGCCGATCCCGCCGCCGCGCTGCCGCCCGGAACACAGACTTCGAACCCCAAGTGAAACACCGATTGAAAGGAAACCCCATGTCCAACATGGATATCGCACTGAAGGACATGATGGTGATCGACGGCGCGATCGGCGCGGCCGTGGTCGACTACAACAGCGGCATGGCGCTCGGCATGCTCGGCAGCTCCAAGGCGCTGGATCTCCAGGTCGCCGCCGCGGGCAACACCGAGGTGGTGCGGGCCAAGATGCGCACCATCGACCAGCTCGCCCTCAAGGAGGAGATCGAGGACGTCCTCATCACCCTGAGCAGCCAGTATCACATCATCAGGCCGATGACAGGACGGAAATCCAAGGGCCTGTTCCTGTATCTGGCGCTCGACCGCGCCCGGGCCAACCTGGCCATGGCCCGCCACCGCCTCAAGGGCATCGAGGAAGACCTCGAGGTGTGACCTGTTCCGCGCCGAACCCGGGTGCCCGTACGGGCGAATTCGCCGGATCCCCGTACGGGCGAACACCATTGTGAATCCCCATGACGGATCACCATTTTGACAGCCGATACCGGGCACACTTCCAGCACCGAGCCGGTAGTCTGAACCGCGTCAGCCGATGCCAGACGGCGTTGTCCCGCATCGAGGACCCCGGCTGCTCTTCTTCGCCTCGCGTCCGAACCCGACTGTGAAAGGACGAAGGGAACCCGCTCATGACTACCAAGGCAGATCTGCCGGACGGACTGCAGATGCGGACCAGCACCGTCGGCGGCGCCAACGGCAGCTGCGTGCAGGTCGGCTACTGGCCCGGCCGCGGCATCGTGGTCGCCCACAGCAAGGAGGGTAGCAACGGCGCGGTGCTGCTCTTCACCGTGCGCGAGTGGGAATCCTTCATCGAGGGCGTCAAGGCCGACGAATTCCCCGCCGCCGTTTAGCCCGGCGAATGGGACGTCCACGCCACGGACGGGCTAGGTTCGGTGGCTGTGGCGTTCGAATACCGGGTCGGTGACATCCTCGAGCTGTCCTGTCCGTTCACCGCGGCACGGGTCACCGAGCTGACGGCGGACCAGGTCCGCGTCGAATGGCCCTGGTGGGCCGACGATCCCGACGGCGACGGCTGGAACGGCGTCGTCACGGTGCCGGCCGGACCCGGCGCACCCGGCTGGGAACACGAACTGTTCCGAATCCGGCCCGCCGACGGCGAACTCGCCGCCGACGCGCCGTGCCGGGTCGGGATTCCGCCGACCCTGGTGCGCGTGACCGGGCTGCGCGAGCACGAACCGCCGCGCGTGACCGGCCGGTTGCCCCGGCCGCGCCGGGAGATCGCCTACCTGCGTGCCGGTCTCGCCGACGAGCCCGGAGCAACCGATCAGGAACCGGTGTTCGATCCCGACGACGGCATCCCCCGGACCGTCGAATTGCGGTTCCGCCCCTACGCTTTCCTCGAACCGGGCGACGAGGTCGCCGACTCCGCCGGCCGCGCCTGGCGCTTCGGCGGACCCTGGGACTGGCAGCCGTTCGGCCCCGCCGCCACCGACGAACCGAGCTGGCCGCTGATGCTGCTCACCCGCGACGGCGACAGTGACGACGCCGCCGCGGTGGACGTCACCGAGGCCACGCTGTCCGGCTCGCACGAGGAGGAAATGGCGCGGTGGCGCGAATTCGCCGGGCTGACTCCCGACGACGCCACCGCCGAATAGTCCGTCAGGACTTGGCCAGATACTCCAGACGTTCGCCGTCCACCGCCGCGCGCATCATGCCCGCCAGACCCGGATGGTTCTTCAGACCCGGATCCGAGGACACGATCTCGCGCGCCACTTCCTGTGCGGCGGTGATGACTTCGAGGTCGTCCAGCAGCGACAGCAGGCGCAGGCTGCGGGCGGTTCCGGACTGGGCCGACCCCAGCACATCACCCTCGCGACGCTGTTTGAGATCCAGGACCGCGAGTTCGAAACCGTCGGTGGTGCCCGCGACCGCCTCCAGCCGGGCCATGGCCGTCCCCATCGGATTGGTCTCGGTGATCAGCAGGCACAGGCCCGCGTGCTTGCCACGACCGACCCGGCCGCGCAGCTGATGCAACTGGCTGACGCCGAAGCGGTCCGCGTCCACGATCACCATGACGGTGGCGTTCGGGACGTCGACACCGACCTCGACCACCGTGGTGCAGACCAGCACATCGATCTCGGCGTCGTTGAAATCCCGCATGACGCGGTCCTTCTCGTCCGCGGGCAGCCGGCCGTGCAACAGGCCCACGCGGAGGTCCTTGAACGGGCCCGCCGCCAGCATCTCGTACATGTCGACGGCCGAATGGGTGGTGGGGCCTTCCTTCTCCTCCTCGGCTTTCGCCTTGCGGCCCTTGCCCTTCCCGTTCTCCTCCTCGTCGCCGATGCGCGAGCACACCACGTACGCCTGCCGCCCCTGCGACACCTCTTCGTGGATGCGCTCCCACGCGCGATCCACCCACGCCGGTTTCACCTTGGCGGGAACGACTTTCGAGGTGATCGGCGACCGGCCGCGCGGCAGCTGGGTCAGCACCGAGGTCTCCAGATCGCCGAGGGTGGTCATGGCGATGGTGCGCGGAATCGGGGTCGCGGTCATCACCAGCAGGTGCGGGCTCGCCGCACCTTTCGCCTTGGCGCGCAGGGCATCCCGCTGCTCCACGCCGAACCGGTGCTGTTCGTCGACCACCACCATGCCCAGGTCGAAGAACTCCACATTGTCCTGGATCAGGGCGTGGGTGCCGATCACCAGACCGGCGTCACCGGTCACCGCGTCCAGCAGGGCGGCCTTCTTCTGGCCCGCCGACATGGAACCGGTCACCAGCACGATCTTGGTGGCGTTCTCGTCCGCGCCCAGCTCCCCCGCCGTGCCCAGATCGCCGAGCATCTTCGACAGCGACCGATAATGCTGGGCGGCAAGGACTTCCGTGGGGGCGAGCAGCGCGCACTGCTGACCGTTGTCCACCACCTGCAGCATGGCGTGCAGGGCGACGATGGTCTTGCCCGAACCCACCTCACCCTGCAACAGCCGGTGCATGGGGTGCGGACGCGACAGGTCCGCGGAGATCTCGTCGATGACCGCGCGCTGCCCCTCGGTCAGCTCGAACGGCAGCCGCTTGTCGAAGGCGGCGGCGATGCCGTCGGTGCGCGCCGGGCACGGCTTGGCGGTGCGGCCCTCGGTCTGATGACGGCGCTCGGCCAGCACCAATTGCAGGGCCATCGCCTCGTCGAACCGCAGCCGGCCGCGGGCGGCCTCGATATCGGCCTTGTGCTCGGGTAGGTGGATCAGGCGCAGCGCGTCCGACACCGGCAGCAGCGAATGCTCGGTGCGCAGCGATTCCGGGAGCGGGTCGTCGATCGGGTCCAGCTGATCGAGCACCTGCCGGATGCAGCGCAGCAGATCCCAGCTCTGCACCTTCGCCGTCGACGGATAGACCGGGATGAACTCGCGCTCGAAGAACGAGACATCCACTCCCCCGGCGCCTTTCGCGGTCTGCGCCAGGCCGCGCAGCGCGCCGCCGCCGCGCACCGAGGTGAGGTTCTCGATCGACTCGCCCTGTTCGGGCAGGATCAGATAGTCGGGGTGCGAGAGGTTCCAGCGGTCCGGCCGCCACCAGTGCACGGTGCCCGACATCATCGCCCGCACACCGTCTTTCACCAGATAGCGGACCTTGTCGCCATTGAAGAAGGTGATCTCCACCGGGCGCGGGCCGCCGGTGTCCAGGTTCACCTTGAGCAGGCTGCCGCGGCGATTCTTCATCGGGCGCAGATCGGTCTTGGTGACCCGGCCCATCACCGTGATGTGCTGGCCCTCCTCCGGCTGCTCCTCGGTGAGCGGCTGCCCCTGGGTGGCGTAGCGCAGCGGATAGTGCCGCAACAGATCCTCGACGGTCTGCATGTCGAAGTGCTCCTGCAGCGATTCCGCCGCCTTCACCCCGAGCACGTGATCGAGCCGATCAGCCAGCGTCGCCATCTATTCCACCCCGATCTGCACCAGGTCACCGGCCTGACCGCCCGGGTACACCACCACTTCCACACCCGGGAAGCCGGCCGCCACATGCGCGGTCAAGTCGTCGGAAAGTCCTTCGGGCGCATCATCGCCCAGGAGCATGGTCACCAATTCCCCACCCAGGCCCAGCATTCGGTCCAGCAGCGTGCGACCGGCGGCCGGCACATCGGAATCGATGACCACCACATCGTGGCCGACCAATCCGAGCCCGTCGCCCGCCGCGCACATCCCCACCATGGTCAGCGCGCGTTCCGGCGCGACCCGCAGCGCACCCCACCGGGTTCCGGCCGCCGCCTCCGACATGGCGAACGCGTCATCGGCCGCGGCCCGTCCGGCATCGTGCATCGACAGCGCCGCCAGGCCCTGCACCATGGACCCGCACGGCAGCATCAGCACCTCGCGCTGCCCGTCGCGCGCCGCCACACTCACCGCGACCAGCTCGTGCGCGGGCAGGGCCCCGTTCGGCAACACCAGCACCTCCCGATGCGGAATGCGCCGGATCGCCTCGAGCAGGACCTCCGAGGTGACGGCCCCCTCGATCACGACCGCCCCCGCGTCCTCGAACAACCGCACCGCCCCGACCCCCGACGCCACCGCCAGGATCGCGCGATCGACCCGCCCCGCCGGCCTGTGCCCGGAATCGTCGAGCACCTCGATCCGGATCCCGCTCAACGCGCCCGCCGCCAGCCCGGCCTCGACCGCCGCGCCCGCGTCCCCGCAATGCACGTGCGCGGACCAGGTTTCCGCGCCGTCACCCACGACCACGACCGAATCCCCCAGCGCCCCCAGCCGATCCCGCAGCTCGCCGATGCGCTGCTCCTCGGTCCCGCGCACCAGGAACATCACCTCGTAGTGCGGGACACCACCGCCGATCGCGGAGCACAGCGCATGCGCACCCGAATTCGATACCGCCGCAACGGAATTCGATGCGGATGATGCACCGGAGGCGTGCGCGGCCGCCGGATGATCGACGTGATCGCCGTCCGGATCGGCCGCACCAAGGCCGTACTCGTCCTCTACCGCCGAGAATCCGGAACGGCTCGGTGAAGCCGAGGAGCCGGAACTCTTCGCGCCCGTCCCGGACGCGGGTTCCGGACTCCGCGCCTCGCGGTTCGGGATCCGGGACGGCCGCCCTTCGGGCGCGCCCCGCCGGTACACCGGGCGCGCGGGCGCGCTGCCCCCAGCCGCCACCACCAATTCGTCCAACAGCACGAGCAGTCCGCGCGCCCCCGCGTCGACCACCCCGGCCTCGCCCAGCACACCCAATTGGGTCGGCGTCTCCCCCAGCGCCTTGACCGCCCCGTCCGCCGCCGCCAGCGCCACACCCAGCAGATCCCGCTCGGTGGCATCGGCGGCGCGTTCGGCGGCCCGGTCCAGCACGGTGAGCATGGTCCCCTCGACCGGTGAGCTCAACGCCTCCCGCACCAGCCGCGCCGCCTGCCGCAGCGCGACCCGCAACGCCCGCTCGGTCAGCGGCCCCTCGGCCACCGCGTCCGCGATGCCGCGCAATACCTGCGACAGGATGATCCCGGAGTTTCCGCGGGCCCCGACGGTCGCCGCCCGCGCCATGGCGGCGGCGATGTCCCGGGCCGATAGGTCGGAGTCGCCCGTCGGGGCGGCGGTGCCCGACCGGACCGCGGCTTCGCCCCCGCCGACGGCCGCCCGCATGGTGCTCAACAGGTTGGTGCCGGTGTCTGAGTCGGCGACGGGGAAGACATTGAGGGCGTTGATCTCGTCCCGGTGGCGTTCCAGGGCGGTGAGGGTGTGGCGACCCCAGTTCAACAGGGCCATACCGTCGAGCGCGTCCGCTACCCCGGGCACCGTCACCGTCCTTCCGCTCACGTCGTGAAATCCCCTCGCCAGCCTAGTCGGGGCAACCGACACCGCGCCGCCACCTGGCGTTCGTACACCGCATACGGGACCGGTACCGGGGGCCTGATTGGACACGCCTGGGACGGGTTGGCTACTCTTGGGCGGTTGCCTCACGCAGGCACGGTCCTGCTCGCTCAGGCATCGGCATGCGTTCACCGGCTCTCAGCCGGTAGGTACGGTCCAAGACATTAGGCTTTCGGACACGCTGTACGTCGTGCAGCGGGTCCCTCTATGACATGAAGGAGCTCGCGACTATGGCTGCCGTCTGTGACGTCTGCGCCAAGGGCCCCGGCTTCGGTAAGTCGGTTTCGCACTCGCACCGGCGCACCAACCGTCGCTGGAACCCGAACATCCAGACCGTGCGCGCCCAGGTTGCCCCCGGCAACACCCGCCGCATGAACGTCTGCACCTCCTGCCTGAAGGCGGGCAAGGTCGTTCGCGGCTGACAAAGCGCTTTTCGTCGAAAGCCCCGGCACCCAGAATGGGTGAACCGGGGCTTTTGTCGTTCAGAGGGCGAGACAGGTGGCAATCATGGGTGAGTGGCAGGTCGTTCCACTCGAACCGAAGTACGTCCACAGCATGTCCGAATGCCACATCGCCTGCTGGCGGGAGGCGTATCAGGGGCTGGTGCCCCAGCACGTGCTCGACGCCTTCGACGTGGAGCGGCGGGCGGCGGCGTGGAGCCGGATCCTGTTCGAGTACCCGGGCCGGATCCGGGTCGCCGTGCTCGACGACGGCACCGTCATCGGCTTCGCGGGCAGCGGTGAGAACCGCGAGGAATCACCCGCCGCCGAATACGAGCTCAGCGCCCTCTACGTCCGCGCGACCTACCACGGCACGGGCGTGGCCCAGGCGCTGATGGACGAAGTGCTGCCGGAGACCGGCGATATCGCGCTGTGGGTGTTCGAGGAGAACCCCCGCGCGCGGGCCTTCTATACGAAATACGGCTTCGAACCCGACGGCGAACGCCGAGTCGAAGCCTTCTCTCCCGCACTGCAAGTGCGGATGGTGCGCCGGGCCCTGACGGGGTGAGGCCCGGCGCCGCGGGTCACGCCGCGCCGTTGAGGCAATCCACCTGCTGGCTGATCGACTGCAGCAGGCATGCCGTCCGCGAGGTGACGTTGGACGAGAGTCCGCTCACGCTATTGGTGTCGAGCAGGCTGCCGACGGGCTTGACCGAGGTGGTGGACTCGGGGACGTAGGGGTCCAGGGTCAACGGCTCGGCATTGGCGATGGCCGGGGCCGAGGCCAGCGCGGCACCGGCGGCCAGAGCGACGAAAACACCACGGGCAGTCTTCTTCTGCATACACATGCTCCTGAATCAGGTAACGGATCAGCGCTACGGCAGACGCCAGTCGACCGGCGCGGCCCCTAGGGTACCCAGCAATTCGTTGGTTCGGGAGAAAGGCCGGGATCCGAAGAATCCTCGCGAAGCCGACAGCGGTGACGGATGCGCGGATTCGATGTACGGCGTATCGCCCAGCAGCGGCTTCAGCGTGGACGCGTCGCGGCCCCACAGGATCGCCACCAGCGGCTGGTCCCGGGCGACCAGCGCGCGAATTGCCTGCTCGGTCACCGCTTCCCAGCCCTTGCCGCGATGCGAGGCCGGCTGGCCCGGCTGCACGGTCAGCACACGGTTGAGCATGAGCACGCCCTGATCGCACCACGGCGACAGGTCACCGTTGGACGGCATCGGCAGGCCGAGGTCCTTGGTCAGCTCGGAGTAGATATTGGTCAGGCTGCGCGGAATCGGCGAAACATCCGGGGCCACCGAGAAACTCAGGCCCACCGGATGTCCCGGCGTCGGATACGGATCCTGACCCACGATGAGTACCCGCACCTTGTCGAACGGCCGCTGGAAGGCCCGCAGCACGTTCTCCCCCTTCGGGAGATAGCCACGCCCCTCGGCGTTTTCGACTCGCAGGAATTCACCCATCGCGGCAATACGGTCGGCCACCGGTTCGAGGGCCTCGGCCCAGCCCGTATCGATGACTTCCGACAGTGGTTTCGCGCCCATGTCGGGAAAACTTATCGTGTCGAGTTCCATCGCGGTACCGGACCCTGCTATGCGAAGGAATCCCAACCGGCAGGTCCGGTTCGCGAGGTTCCGTCCACCGTCACGCCCTCGCCCGCGACAACCCGGCCGACGCGCCGCCAGCCCTCCGGCAATTCGCTCGAATCAGTGAAGGTCGCGGCGAAGGCGTGGTCCTCGCCGCCCGCCAGAATCCAGTCCAGGGGGCTGACGCCCAGCGCCTTGCCGACCGCCTCCAGCTCCGGATCGGCCAGGGCTTCGGACGCCAGATCGATGGCCACCCGCGAGGATTCGGCGATATGCCCCAGGTCGGCCAGCAAGCCGTCCGACACATCGGTGAGCGCGGTGATCTCCGCGGTATCGGGCAGCTCCAGCACCGCCTCGTACGGGGGCCGCGGAACCCGGTGCGCGGCAACCACGTCCGCGAACTCCGTCTCCACGGCCACGAACTCGGGTTTCCCGGCCGTGCCCGCGGACAGCACCGCGAACCCCGCACCCGAATGCCCCAGCGGCCCGGCCACCGCCACCACATCACCCGGCCGCGCACCCGACAGTTTGATCGGCGCGCGGCGCGGATCCCCGAAGGCCGTGACGCTGATGATGATCAGCGGGCTGCGCACCATGTCGCCGCCGGCGATGGACGCTCCCGCCCGCCCCGCCTCGGCCCACATCCCGTCGGCGAGGGCGCGCACGAATTCGACCGGCGTCTCGGCCGGACAGCCCAGCCCCACCACGAACGCGCTCGGCACCGCTCCCATGGCCACCACGTCCGCGGCGTTCTGGGCGATGGCCTTGCGGCCGATCTCCTGCGGGCTCGACCAGTCGGTCCGGAAGTGGCGGTCCTGCACCAGCATGTCGGTGGTCACCACGAAGCGGCCCTCGGGCGCGGCGATCACGGCGGCGTCGTCGCCCGGGCCCAGCAGCACGCCCGGCGTCTGCGTGCGCCCCGCGTTCACCAGCGCGATGAGCCCGAACTCGCCGAGCTCGCCCACGGTGCGGGCAGCCGGAACGGACTGCGGATCGCTGGCGGTGGTGATGGCGGTCTCCTTCGGGGCGAGTGTGATGCGAGCGGCCGACCGCTCGACGGTACCCTCGAACCCGCAATCGACGACCAGCAGCCGGGCAGCACACCGCGAGGACGCGCACACCCGGCACGGCACGATCGGGGATCGACGACCGGATGAGCAACGACACCCGCGGCACCGAACCGGAAAACAGCGACGCGGCGGCGCCCGACGCCCTCGAGGACACGGCGGCCGAGACGCCCGCCACCGAGGCCGACGCCGACGCGAAGCCGGAGTCCGCGAACGCCGGGGACTCCGACGCCGAGTACGAGATGCGTCGTTCGCCCGCGCTCATCGCCACCGCCGTCGCGCTGCCGGTCGCCCTGGTCGTCGGACTGATCGTGATGGGCGTGCTGGCCAACCGGCACCACAGCCGCGATCCGCTGGCCCTCGGTTCGGTGCCCGCGCCCGCGGCCGCCGGACCCGAATGCACCGCGCTGCTCCCCGCGCTGCCCGACACGATCGGCGACTACACCACCGCCGAACTGGTGCAGCCCGCGCCGCCCGCCACCCACGCCTGGCAGCTGCCCGACGGCGGCGACGCCATCGTGGTGCGCTGCGGCCTGGACCGGCCGCTGGAATTCACCAAGTCCTCGCCGTTGCAGGTGGTGAACGGGGTCAACTGGTTCGAGCTGCGCGACCAGACCAGCGGCGTCACCTCCGGCACCTGGTGGGCCGTGGACCGCGGCACCTATGTCGCGCTGACCATGCCCGACAATGCCGGAGCGACTCCGCTGCAGGAGGTTTCGGAGGCCATCAAGAAGGCCATGCCCGAGAAGCCGATGGATCCGAACCCGATCCCCAACTGACAGATATATATGGAGAAGCCGGGTGGCTCAGAGCTTGCGGAGCGTGGCCTTCCCGGCGGTGAGATCGATCTCGGGTCCCTCGTCGCCGTCGCCCGGATTCTCCCGGTGCATGAGCACCGACTGCCGCTGCTCCATCTCCAGCCGCTTGCCGGAGCTGAAGGCCGCGTCGAACTGTTCCAGGCCGATGGCCGCCGCGCCCCGGCCCTCCTCGTTCCGCATCCACGGCAGCGCGGTGCGCCCGGTCAGCTTGCGATACGCGACATCGGCGAAGGCCACCGCGATGATCAGCAGGGCCAGACCGGGAATCGTGAGGGCGACGAGCACACCGTCGAGGCTACGCGCGGACCCGGCTCGCGGCGTCGCCCCGCGGTCGCACGCGAACGGCCGGGTCCATCATCCGAAATGATGAACCGGGCCGTCGACGGGGAAGTCAGCGCAGGCCGGTGCCGCGGGCGCGGGCGGTCTCGATGAGGGTGCTCACCAGGGTCCGGTTGTCGATCCCCGCGGCCTCCCACATGCGCGGGTACATCGAGATCGAGGTGAAGCCGGGCATGGTGTTGATCTCGTTGATGACCGGCCCGTCGGCGGTCACGAAGAAGTCGACGCGGGCCAGGCCCTGGCAGTCCAGGGCGCGGAAGGCGCGCACCGCGAGCTCCCGGATCTCCTGGGACACAGCGTCGTCCAGCTTGGCGGGGACGTCGAACTCGCAGACGTCGTCGAGGTACTTGGTGTCGAAGTCGTAGAAGTCGGGGGCCTGCGCGTCGTCCTCCGGCATCCGGATCTCGGCCACCACACTGGCTTCCACCCGGCCATCCGGGAACTCCAGCACACCGCACTCGACCTCACGGCCGACGATCCCGGCCTCCACGATCACCTTCGGGTCGTGGCGGCGCGCCTCCTCGATGGCGGCGTCGAGCAGATCCCAGCTGTCCACCTTGGTGATGCCGATGGAGGAGCCGCCGCGGGCGGGCTTCACGAACACCGGCAGGCCCAGGCGATCGCGGTCGGCCTCGGAGACGGTCGCGACGCCGGGGCGCAGCACGATCTGCACGCCGATCGGAAGACCCTCGGCCGCAAGCAGTTTCTTGGTGAACTCCTTGTCCATGCCGGCCGCGCTGGCCAGCACGCCCGGACCGACGTAGGGCAGTTCGGCCAGTTCCAGCAGACCCTGCAGGGTGCCGTCCTCACCGAACGCGCCGTGCAGCACCGGGAACACGATGTCGACGGCGCCGAGCACGGTCTGCGCGCCGTCCAGCGGTACCAGCGCGCCCGCCCGCGAGGGATCCGCGGTCAGCGCCAGCGCGGTGCCCTTGTCGTCGACCATGGGAAGCGCGCGATCCTGCGCGGACAGCGTCCGCGGATCGGCGTCGCCGAGCACCCAGGTGCCGTCCCGGGTGATGCCGATCGGAACAGCCTCGTAGCGTTCGGGATCGAGGCTCGCCAACACGGTGCGCGCGGACACACACGACACCCCGTGCTCGTTGCTGCGGCCGCCGAACACTACCGCCACCCTGGTCCTGTTGGTCATGCCCCGAACCGTACCCGGTCGATTGTGGCGGAAGTGTTACGCGGTCGTCCCGAACCGGGGGTGGTTCACTCGGACTTCAGACGGCGGCCCTGCAATTGCCCGACCGCCTCCGCCGCCGAGAGCCCCTCGTGGCACACCTGATGCACCGCGTTGGTCAGCGGCATCTCCACCCCGTGCGCGGCGGCCAGCGCCCGCACCGATGTGCAGGACTTCACACCCTCCACGACCTGGCCATGAGTCGCCTCCAGGGCGGTCTCCATGGTGCCGCCCGCGCCCAGCGCGTGCCCGAAGGACCGATTGCGCGACAGCGGCGAGGTGCAGGTGGCCACCAGATCACCGACACCGGCCAGTCCGGCGAACGTCACCGGCTCCGCGCCGACCGCCACCCCCAGCCGGATGATCTCGGCCAGCCCGCGCGTGATGAGCGTGGCGATCGAGTTGTCGCCCAACCCCATGCCCGAGGCGATCCCGCAGGCGAGCGCGATGACGTTCTTGCACGCCCCGCCGATCTCGCAGCCGATCACGTCGGAATTGGTGTACGGCCGGAAATAGCCGGTGGCACAGGCGTGCTGCACCGCCTCCGCGCGCGCCACGTCCGGGCAGGCGATCACGGTCGCGGCGGGCTGCCCGGCCGCGATCTCGTGCGAGAGGTTCGGGCCCGACAGCACCGCGATCCGGCTCGGATCCGCGCCGGTGACCTCCGCGATCACCTCGCTCATCCGCAGCAGCGTCCCGGTCTCGATGCCCTTGGCCAGACTCAGCAGCGTGGCATCGGCCGGAATCAGGTCCTTCCAGACCGCGAGATTGGCGCGCAGCGACTGCGACGGCACCGCCAGCACCACGATGTCGGCCCCGTCCAGCACGACGGCCGGATCATCGGACGCGGCCAGCGGCGGCAACACCACATCCGGTAGATACCAGGGATTTCGATGCTCGGTGGCCAGCACCTTGGCCACCTCCGGCCGCCGAGCCCACATGGTGGTCTCGGTTCCCGCCTCCGCCAACACCTTCGCGAACGCGGTCCCCCATGACCCCGCTCCCAACACCGCTGCCCTTGCCATCAGACAATAGTAATTTGCCCTCCGCTTCGCTCCGGGCTGGGTTCGCGGCCCCGAAGTCTCGATTCTTCCCTCCCCCGCTCCAAGCGCGGGGCGGTGGAGCGCAGTCCAGAATCGAGCGCTCCGCCTCCCCGCGCTCGGCCGCGAACCTGAGGGTTTTCCGGCTCTCGGGTGGTCGCTCATGCGCCCGTCATCTTGGAGTGGGAGGATTCGGGCATGCACCCGTCCGTGCACGCGGTCATCGCGGTCAAGAGCTTGGGACTCGCCAAGAGTCGGCTGGGTGATGGGCTGGGTCCGGAATATCGGCCGCGGCTGGTGCTGGCGATGCTGGCCGACACCGTGACCGCCGCCGCGACCACGCCGGGCATCGCCTCGGTGACCGTCGTGACGCCCGACCCGGCCGTGTCGGATCTGGTTCGTGAACTCGGCGCGCTCGTGCATCCCGAACCCGAGGTCGTCCCCGCGCACACCACCGGTCTGAACGCGGCGCTGGCCGCGGGCGCGGACGCGGTGCGGCGGGCGCACGGTCCGGTCGATCTGCTTGCCCTGCAAGCGGATCTGCCCGCGCTGCGTCCCGACGAACTGGGCGAATTGCTCGCGAGCGCAGGGCATCGCCGGTCGGTGGTCACCGATCACGAGGGCAGCGGCACCGTCGCCCTGCTGGTGCGCGGCGGCGGGGACGATCCGCTGACCGCCGCGTTGAACCCGCTCTTCGGTCCGGACTCCGCCCGCCGCCATATCGCCGGGGGCGCGGTGGAGTTGCCGGGCGATTGGCCTGGATTACGTCAGGACGTCGATACCGCCGCGGATCTCGAGCGCGCCGCCGCGCTCGGCGTCGGGCGGGCGACCAGCGCGCTACTCCGAGAAATCAGCGTGTCGCAAGCGTGTCACGAAACCGGGAACGGGTGCCGGGCCGAATCATCACTGTCCTGACGCGGCGTGATCTGCGCTGCACTGGACGGTGTCAGAACCGCACCACACCCACGACATAGGGAATGATCGTGAGAGTGAGCGATACGGAAACCGTCAAGCAATCGCCGCTACTACCGGCGGCGCCGCCCGCGGCAACCCCACCGCCCACCGCGATAGCGCCGCTGCCCGCGGACCGGTACGTCAATCGGGAACTCAGCTGGCTCGACTTCAACGCCCGCGTGCTCGCGCTGGCCGAGGACCGGTCGCAGCCGCTGCTCGAACGGGCCAAATTCCTCGCCATTTTCGCGTCGAATCTGGACGAGTTCTACATGGTGCGCGTCGCGGGCCTCAAGCGCCGCGCCGAGACCGGGCTGTCGGTGCGGTCCGCCGACGGCCTGTCCCCCACCGAGCAGCTCGAGATGATCGCGGTGCGCACCCAGGAGATCGCCGCGCGGCACGCCCGCGTCTTCCTGGACCAGGTGCTGCCCGCGCTCACCGCCGAGGGCATCGACATCATCCGCTGGGCCGACCTGGAGGACAGCGAGAAGGAACGCCTGTCCGGATATTTCCAGGATCAGGTGTTCCCGGTGCTGACCCCGCTGGCGGTCGACCCGGCCCACCCGTTCCCCTACATCAGCGGCCTGAGTCTGAATCTCGCCGTGACGGTTAAGGATTCGATGACCGGCGGCGAGCACTTCGCCCGCGTCAAGGTGCCCGACAATGTGGACCGCTTCGTGCGGGTCCGCCGCGCCGGCAACCGTGAATCCGGTGCGGCACAAGGCCCGTCCGGCGCCGCGCAGGGCCCGTCCATGGCCGCCTTCCTCCCGATGGAGGAGCTGATCGCCGCGCACCTGGATCAGCTGTTCCCGGGAATGGAAGTGGTGGAACAGCATTCGTTCCGCATCACCCGCAATGCCGACCTGGAGGTCGAGGAGGACCGCGACGAGGACCTGCTGCAGGCCCTCGAACGCGAACTCGCCCGCCGCCGCTTCGGCTCCCCGGTGCGCCTGGAAGTCTCCGACGACATGACCGAGCACATGCTCGATCTACTGCTGCGCGAACTCGACGTCGACCCCGCCGACGTCATCCAGGTGCCCGGCCTGCTCGACCTGTCCTGCCTGTGGCAGGTCTACGGCGTGGACCGGCCCAACCTCAAGGACGCCCCCTACGTCCCCGCCACCCCGCCCGCCTTCGGCGAACGCGAAACGCCCCGAAACGTTTTCGCCGCCCTGCGCGAGGGCGACGTGCTGGTGCACCACCCCTACGACTCCTTCTCCACCAGCGTGCAGCGGTTCATCGAACAGGCCGCCGCCGACCCGCAGGTGCTGGCCATCAAGCAGACCCTGTACCGCACCTCCGGTGACTCCCCCATCGTCAACGCCCTCATCGACGCCGCCGAGGCCGGCAAGCAGGTGGTGGCGCTGGTCGAGATCAAGGCCCGCTTCGACGAGCAGGCCAACATCAAATGGGCGCGGGCGCTGGAGCAGGCGGGCGTGCACGTGGTCTACGGCCTGGTCGGGCTCAAGACCCACTGCAAGACCTGCCTGGTGGTGCGGCGCGAGGGAGCCACCATCCGTCGCTACTGTCACATCGGCACCGGGAATTACAACCCGAAGACCGCGCGCCTGTACGAGGACGTCGGATTGCTCACCGCCGCACCGGAGATCGGCGCGGACCTCACCGACCTGTTCAACTCGCTGACCGGCTACTCGCGAAAGGCCAACTACCGCAACCTGCTGGTGGCCCCGGTCGGCGTCCGCGCCGGGATCATCGAGCGGATCGAACGCGAGATCGAACTGGCGCGCGAGGGCGCCGACGCGCGAATCCGCGTGAAGGCCAACGCCATCGTCGACGAACAGGTCATCGACGCGCTCTACCGGGCCTCCCAGGCCGGGGTGCCGGTCGAGATCGTGGTGCGCGGCATCTGCGGCCTGCGCCCGGGCGTGCCCGGCATGAGCGACAACATCCAGGTGCGCTCGATTCTCGGGCGGTACCTGGAACATTCGCGGGTGCTGCACTTCCAGGCCCAGAACGAATACTGGATCGGCTCGGCCGACATGATGCACCGCAACCTCGACCGGCGCGTGGAAGTGCTGGCACAGGTGAAGGATCCGCGCCTGGCCGACCAGCTCGGACAGGTGTTCGACTCCGCCACCCATGCGGCCACCCGCTGCTGGGTGCTGCGCCCCGACGGCAGCTGGCAGGCCCAGCCCGGCCCCGACGTGCCCTCCGACCAGATTCGGGACCACCAGGAGTACCTCATGCGGCTGCGTCGTCCGGACCGCCAGTGAGCAGAACCACCAAGGACCCCGCCGCCGAATTCACCGATCCACCGGTCAAGGCCAATATCCTCGCGGCGGGGGCGGTGTTGTGGCGGCACGCCCCGGGCACCGACGCCGTCGAGATCGCCCTCGTGCACCGCCCCAAGTACGACGACTGGTCGCTGCCCAAGGGCAAGCTGGATCCCGGTGAGACGCCGGTGATCACGGCCGTGCGCGAGGTCACCGAGGAGACCGGGCTGAATTCGCGCCTGGGGCGCTATCTCGGCCACGTGACGTATCCGATCCCGGGTCATCGGAAGCTGAAGCGGGTGGACTACTGGGCCGCCGAGGTCGTCGACGGGGCCTTCGAGTCCAACTCGGAAGTCGACGTCCTGCACTGGTACCGCCTCGACCGGGTGATGGACGCCGTCTCCTATCCCATGGATCGCACCATCATCCGCAATTTCCTGCGCCAGCCCGCCGACACCGCCACCCTGCTGATCGTCCGGCACGCCAAGGCCGGGCGCAACGACCGCTACGCCGGGGACGACGACCTGCGGCCGCTCGAAAAGGCCGGTCGCGCACAGGCTCGCGCCCTGGTGCCCAACCTGCTCGCCTTCGGCGCGGCCGAAATCATCTCGGCCCCACCATCACGCTGTGTCCAAACCGTGACCCCGCTGGCCGAAAAACTGGGCGTCGATATCGAACTGGAGCCGTTGTTCTCCGAATCCGGTTACGCGGCAGCACCCGATGCCGCCCGCAAACGCGCCCGCGACCTGGTCTCCACCGAATCGGTGCGGGTGATCTCCAGTCAGGGCAAGGTGATTCCGGATCTGCTGGAGTGGTGGGCCGCCGAGGACGGGGTGAGCCTGCCACCGGCCCGCAACCGCAAGGGGAGCGTGTGGGTGCTGTCCTTCCACGGCGGCCGGCTGGTCACCGCGGACCATCTCGACCGCATTCTCGTCCCCGCCGACCTACCCCAGGGCTGACCGGGTCATCTGTCGTCCGGCGGCCGCCCAGAACCCTTGGAACGCCGCCGTACCGGCCATTGTCCGGCCGAATCCACCCGCCGGACGGCCGATTCCGGCCCCCTACCGGCCCCGGACATGCGAAACGGCCCGGCGATGCCGGGCCGTCTCACGTGTCGTCC
>NZ_JBHWHH010000007.1:0-83400 GCF_042732555.1 Nocardia sp. NPDC059764 | reverse complement strand
GAATCGGTCCGATTCCGCGCGCCGAGCGCTCCCTGAACTCGTCTCTAGAGGTGGTGCCTCACCAGTGGGTGGTGACGGGGTCGCCGACGGAGACGTTGTCGTAGTACCACTCGGCGTCGGCGGGTGCGAGGTTGATGCAGCCGTGGCTGACGTTCGAGTTGCCCTGCGAGTCCACCGACCAGGGGGCGGAGTGGACGTACACGCCGCCGGAGGTCAGCCGTTCAGCGAACTCACCGGTGATCAGGTAGCCCTCGGGATCGTTGAGCGGGATGCCGATGGTCCGCGAGTCGAAGGTGACCGAGCGCTCGCGCGACATCACCGGGAAGGTGCCGACCGGGGTCTCACGGCCCGGCTTGCCCATGGACGCGGGCATCGTGCGGGCCACGCCGTTGATCCACACGGTGAACGTGTGCGCCGACATGTCGGCGTCCGCGGTGGTGCCGCCATTGGTCTGGAACTTGATGTGGTCGCGACCCGCCGAGACCGTGATCGGCGAGGACACGGGTAGATAGCGCGTGGGGGTCCACACCAGTTGCCGGTCGTCGAGCCAGGAGAACTGTCCCGCGAGGGAATTCTCGGCCTTCACGTCGACCGAGCGTTCGGCCTTGGCGCGGTCGGTGACGGCTTCCGCGAACTGCACGGTCACGGGAGCTGCGATACCGACCACCTGGCCGGGGCCCGGCGAGATCGCCTGGACCGCTGGGAGATTGGATGCCGGGAGGGCCGCGCCGGCGGCTCCGGAACCGAACGCGGCCGCCGCGGCGACAAGGCTTGCGACGAACAGAGAGCGAATCGCTTTCCGCATTCTTCCGTCCCTTCGAGAGGGTGTGGGGCTTGGTTCCTCAGACTATGACTTGATCTTGAGTACCATCCGGAAACGTTTCCGGTTCGTGACAATTGTACCGGCGTGGGTATTTTGTCGTTTTCGGGTAGGGGGGTAGTGGGGCTCGGAAGCAACTGCGCAGGTGGCGCAACGAAACGGTGCCCCATTCCGGCTCGGAACGGGGCACCGCGACAAGCGGATTCGCGTGATCAGCGGGTGATGGCCGCCACAACGTCGTCGTGCAGCGCATCAGCGCGCGCGATGACTTCCTCGATCTGCTTCAGCACCGGAGCGAACTCCGCGCCCGCGCCCGCGTCGAGCGAAGCCACATTGATCGCGATGTTCAGCTGCGAGCTGGCGGCCGCCGAACGCGCGCAGTCGGCCGCCGCGCCGATATCGGTCACCACGTTCGGGTTGCCGATGGGCAGCAGTTCCGTTGCGAGGGAGACGATCTCGTCGGCCTCGGCGACCACGGCGGCCGGCACCCGGGCGGCCTGCAGCAGCGCGGCGGTGATCGCCTCGCCGCGGGCGGCCTGCTCGGCCTCGGACTCCTTGGGCAGCTTGTAGGCCGCGCCGACCGCGGTGAAGGCGGCGGCGTCGGCGTCGGCCAGCGCCAGCGAGCGCTCCCGGGCGGTGTCGGCCGCGGCGATGATCCTGTCGATGACAGGGCGATTGTCGGCGTCCTTGGCCCGGGTGGTGTAGCGCGCCACCATGGCCACCAGGGCCGCGCCCTGGGCCGCGTGCAGCGCCGCGACCGCGCCGCCGCCGGGCGCGGGCACCTTGGCGGCCAGCTGGTCCAGGTACTCCCGCAGCGTCGAGTCACCGAACGTGGTGGTGTCCTGAGTCATGCGGGGTGGCCTCCCTTGGCAGTCCTGCTGGCAATACCCGGAATTCGGGTGATTTCGCCGCCTACGGTACCGGTCGCCGCGGCACCGCTGGCAACCTGCCCGCTGTCGCTTCGCCAATACGGCGACCCGCCCGCTGGGGGTATGCAAATAGTTGGGTATTGTCCGGATCATGCGTATCGGACTGTCGATCAATTACACCGACGGCTTCAAGGAGATCGCCGCCGAGGTCGCCGACCTCGAACGGGCGGGCCTGGACATCGTGTTCGTGCCCGAGGCGTATTCGTTCGACGCGGTGAGCGCGCTGGGCTACCTGGCCGCGAAGACCGAGCGGGTGCAGCTGGCCTCCGGCATCCTGCAGCTCTACACCCGTACCCCCACGCTGACCGCCATGACCGCGGCCGGCCTGGACTACGTCTCCGACGGCCGCTACATCCTC
Organism: Nocardia sp. NPDC059764; assembly: GCF_042732555.1. Classification (NCBI taxonomy): domain Bacteria; kingdom Bacillati; phylum Actinomycetota; class Actinomycetes; order Mycobacteriales; family Nocardiaceae; genus Nocardia; species Nocardia sp. NPDC059764. The sequence goes on along the minus strand of NZ_JBHWHH010000007.1, from coordinate 81,293 downwards.
GGCCTGGGCGCCTCGGGCCCGCAGGTGATCGAGGGCTTCCACGGCCTGCCCTACGACGCGCCGATCGGCCGCACCCGCGAGGTGCTCGAGATCTGCCGCAAGGTGTGGAAGCGCGAGCGCCTGGAATACAACGGCAAGTACTACAACATCCCGCTGCCCGAGGGCGAGGGCACCGGCCTGGGCAAGCCGCTCAAGCTGATCAATCACCCTGTGCGCGACAATATTCCGGTGCTGCTGGCCGCGCTCGGCCCGAAGAACGTCGAGCTGGCAGCGGAAATGGCCGAGGGCTGGCAGCCGATCTTCTTCCTGCCGGAGAAGGCCGACGCGGTCTGGGGCGACTCGGTGAAAGCCGGTCTGGCCAAGCGTGATCCGGCGCTGGGCGACCTCGACATCTACGCCGGTCCGGCCCTGGCCATCGGCGACAATGTGGACGGCTGGCGCGACGGCGTCAAGCCGCACCTGGCCTTGTACATCGGCGGCATGGGCGCCAAGGGCAAGAACTTCTACCACGCGCTGGCCACCAAGTACGGCTACGGCGCCGAGGCGGACCGCATCCAGGAGCTGTACCTGGCGGGCCGCAAGGAGGAGGCCGCCAAGGTGGTGCCGGACGATCTGGTCCGCGACATCAACCTGATCGGCTCGGCCGGGTTCGTGAAGGAGCGGGTCGCCGCGTTCCGCGAGGCCGGCGTCACCGTCCTCAATGTGGTGCCGATGGCGGGCACCCCCGCCGAGCGGGTGAAGCTCATCGAGCAGCTGCGCGAGCTCCTCTGACAGCTCCGTATGAACAATGAAGCCGAGTCCGGGTGATCCGGACTCGGCTTCGTCGTTTCAGGGGAGGGGTGCGCCCGCGCCACACACGCCGCGCACACCGGCTCAGCGCAGCGAACCCAGCGCGTCGTCGAGGGTGGAGTGCAGTGAGAACACCTGGTCCAGGCTGGTCATCTTCAGCTGCCGGCTGGTGGCGGGCCCGTCGGCCACCACGACCAGGCGGGTGCCGCCCGCCCGTTTGTGCACGCTGACCAGGACCGCCATCCCCGCCGAGGCGAGGAAGCTGACGGCGGTCAGGTCGATCACGAGGGCGGCGGGCTCGGCGGCCAGGGCGGCGTCGAGGGCGCTCTCCAGGGCGGATGCGGTCGCCAGGTCGACTTCGCCGGTCACGGTGAGGACGGTGGCCTCGTCGGTGCGGGTGACCGAGGTGGTCATCGTTTCGGCGAAGGGGTGGCCGTCTGCGGAATTAGTGGTCACGTTGTTCAAATCTGCCATGATCCGTCCGTTCGTGCTGCATCGTTTGCCACATCGGCACTGGCTCGCAGGTGGGCCGCCTGCCGAAGGCGGACCGCAGGCCCTGATTCACATTCTCCCGGCCGCGGAGAAGGACGCGGCCACGAGTCTCACCGACATCCGGACCAGCGTGCCCGGCCCGGAATGGTCGATATCGAGCTGATCGGTGAGCGCCCGCATCATGGCGATCCCGCGGCCGCGGTTGCCCGGGTCCGCGGGCAGCGGCCGCCACACGCCGGTGTCGGACACCTCGATGGTGAGGGTGTCCACGCCGCTGTCGGCGCTCAGCCGCACCCGGCCGGGCTCACCGCCCAGATACGCGTGCTCGATGCTGTTGCTGCATGCCTCGTTCGCCGCGGACACCAGATCCACGGCCAGATCGTGCGGGACGGCGGCGGCGGTCAGCCAGGTGCGCAGCGCGCGCCGCAGCTGCGACAGCTCCCGGGCGTCGGCGGGTACGTCCAGGCGCAGCGGCTTGGGCGGCTGCCGGTACACCACCATGGCGACGTCGTCGTCGTAGCCACCGGTGGGGCGCAGCCGCGAGAGCACCGAATCGGACACCTCGCGCGGCAATTGCGCTGCCACCCGCGACAATTCGTCGGCCAATTCCACGAAGCGGTCGTCGATGTCGACGCCGCGCTGCTCCACCAGACCGTCGGTGAACAGCACCAGCGTCGCGCCGGGCGCCATGGCGGTGGTGGCCTCCGGGCGGCGTGGAACGTCGAAGGTGGCCAACGGGAACGCGCGCCCGCCCTCCAGCAGCCGGCCCTGTTTGCCGGGCTCGGCCAGCACCGGCGGCATGTGCCCGGCATTGGAGTAGCGCACCAGCCCGCGCACCGGATCCAGGATGGCCGCGCACACCGTCGTGCACATGGCCCCGGGAATCCGGGCGGCCACGGTGTCGAGTTCGGCCAGCAGCTGCGCCGGGCCCGCGCCGCGCAGGAGCAGGGCTCGTGCGGCCGTGCGCAATTGGCCCATCACCACCGCCGCCGACAGGCCACGCCCGACGCAGTCGCCGACCACCACGCCGATCGCGCCGTCCTCCAGGCGCACCACGTCGTACCAGTCGCCGCCGATCTCGAGCGGCGGCAGCGCGGGCTCGTAGTGCACCGAGAATCGCGGCGGCAGTTCGATCGGGCCGAGCATGGCCCGTTGCAGGGTCAGGGAGGTGGAGCGGGCCTGGTCGAAGTTGCGGGCCCGCTGCACCGCCAGGCTCAGATGCCCGATCAGCAGCGAGAACAGCGCCCAGTCGCCGGGCGTGATCACCCGCGGCGCGGAGAAGCGGAGCCACAGCGCCGAATCCGCGCTCTCGCCCAGCGGCGCGACGATGCCCTCGGAGCTGGACACGCCCTCCGGGATCGCGAACATGCTGCGGCCGGGCTGCAATCGGGCCCGATCGAGCAGGGCGCGGGCGCGGGCGTCGAGCACGCGGCGCGACTCGGCGCCGCCGAGGGTTTCCGCGTCGCCGCTGCCGGGCCGCCGGATGGGCTGGGTGATGTGCGGGGCCAGGCCCGCGGCGGTGTACTGATTGTCCTCGGACACATACAGTTCCGGCCCGGCGTGGTGATTGGGCCACACCGAGACCACCGCGGCCTCCGCGCCGACCGCGCGGCGCAGCTCCTCGAGCCCGACGGTGAGCACCTCGACCACACTGGTGGCCGCGCCGACCGCCGTGGCCAGCCGCGACACCGCCTGATCGCGGGCCTGGGCATCGTGCTCGGCGGTGACGTCACGCAGCGTGCCGACGAAAACCCGTTCCCCGTTCTCGGGTTTCACCAGTGAGGATGTCGACACCGCCAGCCACAGCTGCCGCCCGTCCCGATGCCGGATGGGCATCACGAACCGGGCGGCCTCGGTGCCCAGGTCTGGGTAGCGCGGTGATTCGGGGACGGTCCAGGGATGGGGGAGCGGATACGGGATGCCGTCGGGGCCGTAGCCGGTGAGCGCGCCGAACGCCGAATTGACCTCGATCAGCGTGCCTTCGGCGTCGACGACGAAGAACCCGTCCTGCAGCGACTCCACCAGCGCGGTCCGGAAGGCGTCGCGGCCCGCGAGATCCTCGGCGCGCGAACGCTGTTGCTCGTAGCGGCGGGTGCCGTCGAGGAAGCCGCGGGTGGCCACGTCGAGCGCCGCCATGGTCTGGAGCAGGAACTCCAGGGCGGCCTCACCGCGATCGGTGCCGTCCGGCGCGGGACCCAGCCCCTCCTGTTCGAGCAGCCGGTAGTGGTGCTCGGTCAGGTCGAGGATGCTCACCCCCTCCACCAGTGCGCGGCGGCCGAGCTCGTAGCCCTCGGCCAGGGTGTTCTGATCGGGGGCGCGCAGGTGCAGTCGCAGCGCGGCGGCGTACGCCTCGCGGAAAGCGGCCAGTACCGCGCTCACTACGGCCTCATGGCTTCACACTCGGAATGGGTTGGGAGGGATGGGATTGCCCGCGGTGGCGGGCCGCCAGCACCAGCGCGTCGTCGGTGTCCTTGGCGTGGCGGGCCAGGATCTCGGCGGTGATCTCCGAGGTCGGCTTGGACAGGTCGACGGCGTCGGCGAAGTTCGAGGTGATGCCGTCGGTCGACATCAGCAGCAGGTCGCCGGGACGCACCGGCACCGTCTGCGGTTGCAGGTTCGGCGGCAGCAGATAGCCGACGATGCCGCCCGAGAGCAGGACCGTCGCCCGGATGGCGGGCTTGCCGGGAGCCGCGGCCACGATGCGGGATTCGACATTGCCGACCCCGAGCCAGTGCACCCGGTCGCGAGAATCGAACAGCGCCAACGAGACCGCCGCGCCGCGGGTGTCGCTCATGGCCCGGTGGCACAGCAGCAGCAGCACGTCCAGCGGCTCGGCGCGGTTCTCGGAGAGCACCTGCGCGGCCCGATCCGAGGCGTCCGCCGCGGCCGCGCCATGGCCCAGACCGTCCAGCACGGCGAAGAGCACGGAACCGCCGCCCGCGTCCAGCACCACCGAGCGGTCGCCCGAAACCCGTTGCCCGGGTAGGGCGCGTCCGGCGACGGCCCATTCGACCGCGCCGACGTAACCGTCCTCACGCACCGTTGGGCACCCACTTCCACATCTCGACGAGGGTGCCCTGGCCGGGCTGGGAATTGATGACCATGCCGTCCATCAGGCGCCGTGAACCCGGAAGGCCCAGGCCCAGACCGCGTCCGGTGGAATAGCCGTCCTCCATGGCACGTGGAATGTCGGGAATGCCGGGACCATTGTCCTTGGCCTGCACCACCATCGAGGGCCGGCCGTCCCGATCCTGTACGGCCAGCCGGATCTCCCCGGTGCCGGCGTAACTGGTGATATTGCGCGCCACTTCGGAAATGGCCGTCGCGATCATGGTGCGATCGGAGAGCGAGAAGCCGAGTTTGGCAGCCAACTCCAGCCCCGCTTGCCGAGCGGTCACGATGTCGTTGGACACGGTCACCGCGATCACCACGTCGTCAGCGGCCACGATCACGACCGTCTCGTTGACCTCTGCCCTTGATCTTGTCGTTCAGCCAGAACAAGCCCTCTTCGAGGTCCAGCGCGGTGTGCATGCCCTCGAAGGTGAGTCCCAATTGCACCATGGCGAAAGCGACTTCGGGTTGCAGGCCGACGATGACCGTCTCCGCACCGCGCAGCTTGGTCATGTGGGCGATGGTACGCAGCGATCTGGCGGCAAAGGAGTCCATTACGTCGATTGCGGTGACATCGACGATGATGCCCTGTGCGCGATATCTGCTGACATAGGTCATCAAATCGTCTTGCAGGCGTTCGGTATCGGCATCGGTGAGCGCTGATTGCACCGACGCGATGAGATAGGTGCCCTGCTTCAGAATGGGTACCGGCATGTGCCCCGCCCTGGTTACCGTCCGTCGCGGTCGGTGACGCGCGACACCTCGTAGCCGAGCAGCCGCTCCGCTTCCTCGATGCCACCCTGGAGGTCACCGACGGCATTCATCTTCGACAGATCCAGGCCGATGGTGACCAGGGTAAGCGCGATCTCCGACGACAGGCCGGTAATGATGACATTGGCGCCCATCAGGCCCGACGCGTCGACGGTCTGCACCAGGTGGTTGGCCACCGTGGAGTCGATCGCGGGCACACCGGTGATGTCGATGACGACGACCTTGGCGCGGTTGGCGCGAATGGCGCGCAGTAGCTGCTCGGTGAGCTGCCGGGCGCGCTGCGAGTCCAGCACACCGATGATGGGGAGGATGAGCAGCTGCTCACGCACCTGGAGCACCGGGGTGGACAGCTCGCGAATCGCTTCCTGCTGCTGGCGGATGACGCGCTCGCGCTCCTGCACGAAGGACACGGCCACGGTGTTGGCGATCCGGTTCGCGGCCGGTTCGTAGGCGTCGAGAACCAGCTTGAGCAGCTCGAAGTCGGACTGGTATTTCTCGAAGAGGCTGCGCGCCAGCACGTCTCGCAGCAGGAGCACGATGCCGACGACCTCGTCGGTCTCGACGCCTCGGGGGATGATGCGTTCGGACAGGTCGCGCGCGTAGGCCTGCAGCGCCTCGACGCTACCGGTCTCGAGTACCTCGACGTAGTTGTCGTAGACCGAGGTCGCTTCGGAGAAGATCTCCTCGGGGGTCATAGCGGTGAGCAGCTGGGCATCGGTGATGCGACGGGCCCACTCCTCGCGCAGTTCGGTGCGGTTCTGCCGCAGGTGCTCGACGAGCTGCGGGAGCAGATTGTCGACGGAATTCGCGGGCAGCGAATCCGCCGAGAGACCGATGGACACGTCGGACATGAAAACTCCTGCCCCTTTCGCTAAGGCCAGGTCGGGTGCTCACTTCCACGACCGTAGCCAGCCGTGTGCTCGGTGCCGACCAACATGGGAAGCCGGTGCCGAGCCTAGTCTTACCCACTACCCGATGGGTGCCAAACCAAACCGAGGTGGGCAGGCGATTTCGTGTCAGGTGTGCTGCTCACGGCTCACGGCCCGGCCGAGTGAGGGTTCGGTGCCGCGATGATGGGCCAGCAGGGTGTCGTAGATGTCGGCCAATGCGGCCAGCTGGCCACGATCGAGCACATCCACCATGTGGCGGCGAACACTGTCCACGTGCGCGGGCGCGGCCGAATCGAGCACGTGCACACCCTTGTCGGTGAGCACCGCCGCGGTGCGGCGCGCGTCGTCGGGAATCGACTCCCGCGCCACCAGCCCGCGCTTCTCCATCCGCGTGATCTGATGCGACAACCGGCTCTGCGACCACTCCAGCACCGCCGCCAGCTCCGCGAAGGACCGCCGGTGATCCGGGGCGTCGGCCAGCCGGGCCAGCACGGTGTACTCCACGTAGGTCAGATTGGACTCGCGTAGGGAATCGCGTCCGACCGCGGCGGCGATCAGATCGCGGGTGAACACGAATCCGAGCCACGCGCGCATCTCGACATCATCGAGCCAACGGGTCTGCGCCACAGTTCCACTCCAGGGTTCCGCCACCATGCTAAGTCCTCCCCGCCGCCGACAAGCACATCATGGACAGGTAACACCTGCCCGGTTGAAGGTGCAACCTGTACCTGTGCAGGGCCCGCAACCCGCACCTGTCGGCGGGGGCGCGGCGGGCGCTGGATAGAGTCACTGTGCTTGAACCGTCGGCTGACCAGCCCCAGCCCTGCTCGAGGAGTCCGCTTCGTGACCGCGCCTGATTTCCTGTACTCGGATCTGCTGCCCATCGGTAAGGACGACACGCCGTACCGGCTGCTCACCACCGAGGGCGTGAGCACGTTCGAGGCGAACGGGCGCACCTTCCTGCAGGTCGAGCCCGAGGTGCTGCGGATGCTGACCGCGGAGGCGATGCACGACATCAGCCACTACCTGCGGCCCGCGCACCTCGCGCAGCTGCGCAAGATCATCGACGATCCGGAGTCCAGCGGCAACGACCGGTTCGTGGCCTTGGATCTGCTGAAGAACGTCAATATCTCCGCGGGCGGGATCCTGCCCATGTGCCAGGACACCGGCACCGCCATCGTGATGGGCAAGAAGTCCGAGGGCGTGCTCACCGGAGTCGATGACGCGGAATGGATTTCGCGCGGCGTGTTCGACGCCTACACCAAGCTGAACCTGCGCTACTCGCAGCTCGCGCCCATCAATATGTGGGACGAGAAGAACACCGGCAACAACCTGCCCGCGCAGATCGAGCTGTACTCCAACCAGGGCGATCCCGCGCAGCCGTCGTACAAGTTCCTGTACATGGCCAAGGGTGGCGGCTCGGCCAACAAGTCGTTCCTGTACCAGGAGACCAAGGCGATCCTGAACCCCGATCGCATGCTGGAGTTCCTGGACGAGAAGATCCGCTCGCTGGGCACCGCGGCCTGCCCGCCGTACCACCTGGCGGTCGTGATCGGCGGCACCTCGGCCGAATTCGCGCTGAAGACGGCCAAGTACGCCTCGGCGCACTACCTGGACAACATGCCCACCGAGGGCTCGATGGCCGCGCACGGCTTCCGCGACCTCGAGCTCGAGGAGCAGGTCTTCCAGCTGACCCAGTCCTTCGGCATCGGCGCGCAGTTCGGCGGCAAGTACTTCTGCCACGACGTGCGTGTCATCCGCCTGCCCCGCCACGGCGCGTCCTGCCCGGTCGCCATCGCCGTGTCCTGCTCGGCGGACCGTCAGGCGCTGGCCAAGATCACCCCCGAGGGCGTGTTCCTGGAGCAGCTGGAACGTGAACCGGCGCAGTACCTTCCGGAGCAGACCGACGCCATCCTCGGCGGCGACGTCGTCAAGATCGACCTGAACCGGCCGATGTCGGAGATCCGCGACGAGCTCTCCAAGTACCCGGTCAAGACCCGCCTGTCGCTGACCGGCCCGCTGGTCGTGGCCCGCGACATCGCGCACGCCAAGATCAAGGAACGCCTGGACGCGGGCGAGCCCATGCCGCAGTACATGCGCGACATGGCCGTCTACTACGCCGGTCCGGCCAAGACCCCCGACGGCTACGCGTCGGGCTCGTTCGGCCCCACCACCGCGGGCCGCATGGACTCCTACGTCGACCAGTTCCAGGCCGCGGGCGGCTCGCACGTCATGCTGGCCAAGGGCAACCGCTCCGCGCAGGTCACCAAGGCGTGCAAGGAGCACGGCGGCTTCTACCTCGGCTCCATCGGCGGCCCCGCCGCGCGTCTGGCGCTGGACTGCATCAAGTCGGTCGAGGTCCTCGAATACCCTGAGCTCGGCATGGAAGCCGTGTGGAAGATCGAGGTCGAGGACTTCCCCGCCTTCATCGTCGTCGACGACAAGGGCAACGACTTCTTCGCCGAGACCTCGAAGCCGATCGCGCTGCGCGTGCGCGAGCGCTCCAAGGAGCGCGTCTAACCAGCAGGAGGCAGGCGGATGCGGTATTCGGACAACCTTGCGCCCCGGTGGAACACCGCCGGGCGCACGGCCACCGCACCCGCCGCCCTCGGGCCCCGATCCTTCCGGCGCGGGGCCACCCTGCTCGGGTGCGCCGCCGTGCTGACGGTGGCTGCGCTGACCCCGGCGGTCGCCCACGCCGCCCCGGACGACATGACCTCTCCCACAGGCGTTGTCGCGTCGTCCAATCCCCGGGTCGCCCCGGTCGCGGCGGAGACCGACAATCTCGATCCGCTGCTCGCGTTCGCCTACCGGCTCGCCCAGGGCGCGGCGCAGGCGCAGGGCGTGCCATTGTGGATCGTGTCGGGATATCGGACCCCCGCCGAGCAGGAAGTGTTGTGGGAGGACGGGATTCGGACCTACGGGAGTCCGGAGGCCGCGCGCCGGTGGGTGCTGCCGCCGAACGAGTCCACGCACGTGAGCGGGCAGGCCATCGATGTCGGGCCGCGCGAGGGCGCGGCGTGGCTGGAAGCCAACGGGAACCGGTGGGGGCTGTGCCGGATGTACGACAACGAGTGGTGGCACTTCGAGCTGGCGACCGTGCCCGGCCTCGGCTGCCCCGCGCGGCTGCCCGACGCGAGTCAGCGCTGAATCGCGGAATCGACTGGCGGGTAGGAAAATTCGCGAAGTGATCGGACCGGATGGCCGGTTCGGGTATACCCGAGGCTGAACTTCGAACCTGGAGGCGTGTGGATGCGAGTGGCCGGTCCTGACCTGGTCGAGCGGCGGCGACGGCCCGCCGGAACCCGCCGGGCGGCGGCCCTGGCCGTGCTCGCCAGCGCTGGACTGGTCGGCGGCTCGGTCACGGTGGTGACCGCGACCCGCGCTGCCGCCGAGCAGCTTCCGGACCAGGCCCCCGGGGGCATCCCGTCCGCCGAGGCCGTCGCCGAGGGCACCGAGGGCCTGGACCCCCGGCTGGCCGCCGCCTTCGCCGCCGCCGCGCGCGATGCCGACGCCGCCGGCGTCACCCTCTGGATCACCTCCGGCTACCGCACGCCCGGCGAGCAGGAAGTTCTCTGGGAGGACGGCTTACAGACCTACGGCAGCCCGGAGGCGGCGCGCCGCTGGGTGCTGCCGCCCGGCGAATCCACCCACGTCACCGGCCAGGCCATCGACGTGGGCCCGATCGAGGGCGCTACGTGGCTGGAAGCCAACGGCTCCCACTGGGGCCTGTGCCGGATGTACGACAACGAGTGGTGGCATTTCGAACTGGCCACCGTCCCCGACGGCCCCTGCCCGGCCCGTCTGCCAGACGCCAGTCAGCGCTGAGCCCGGCGCACGAGACCGCGCAGCCGAATTCGATACCCTTTTCGACCCAGTATCGCCGAGCACCAAACCTCACACATCCGTTGTAGGTGTGGGCAGATTGGGCGAATGCTTGTTCGTCACTTGTCCGGTGGCACTGGGAAGCCTGTGGCTGTCATGCTGACGGAGCATGCCAAGCGATCAGCCGCTGAGGGTTTGATCGGTACCGGGTAGCGTTTGGCCAATGATCGAGGCTGTTGTGTTCGATGTCGGGGAAACGCTCGTGGATGAGACACGGGAGTACGGCACATGGGCTGATTGGCTCGGGGTGCCGAGGCATACGTTCGTTTCCGTGTTCGGTGCGACGATCGCTCAGGGCAAGGATTATCGTGACGCGTTTCAGGTGTTCCGGCCCGGTTTCGATCTGGCTGAGGAGCGGGAAGCGCGGGCGCGAGCGGGGCAGCCGGAAACTTATGGGGAAGAGGACCTTTACATCGACGTTCGACCCGCGTTGTCGAAGCTGCGGGAGTTGGGAGTGTGGGTCGGGATCGTCGGCAACCAGACGGTTCGGTCGGGCCGGATCCTCCGAAGTCTCGATCTGCCAGCCGATTTCATCGCCACGTCGGACGATTGGGGTGTTCAGAAGCCTGCGGTCGAGTTCTTCGAGAAAGTGGTCGAGGTCGCACCCTGCGAGGCCTCTCGGATCGTCTACGTCGGCGACCGCGTCGAGAACGACATCGCTCCCGCGAAGACGGTAGGCATGCGCACCGCGTACATCCAGCGTGGGCCCTGGGGGTGGATTCAGCGAGACCTGCCAGAGGTCGCGGAACTATCCGACTGGACGATCCGCGACCTCCACGAACTACCGGAAATTGTTGTCGCAGAGAGCGGTTAGGTGGCCAGCGACCTGATCATGGTGTGCCAGTTGTACAGCTGGCCGTCGAGATCGCGCACCGCGGCGCTCGAATCCCATTCCCGGAGGGTCTGCCGCACGGTTCGTACACGGTCCATCGCGGTCGCGTACCAGTGTTCGCCGAGTAATTCCAACGCCTTGCCGAGATGCGCACACGCTTTCTCCGGATTCCGGTCGAGTACCTCGGCAGCAGCCAGATCGGCGTAGAGCACTGCCCTCTGTTTGATCGCATCGAGGGGCAAGTCCGCCAGCGCCCGCTCTAGCGTCTCACGCGCGGCCACGCCCTGTCCGGCGGCGATTTGGGTGTTGCCTTTGAAACCAGCGAGCCGTGCGGGCGAGAACCAATCCAGCCACGCCGGGCTCGGGGCTGCTTCCGGGTCGTGCTCGGCGTATACCTGCTCGGCGTGATCGAGCAGTTCGAGTGCGCGGTCGACGCCGCCGATCCGAGTTTCGACCTCGGCCTCGACCGCGTCCAGCCACGCGATCATCTCCGCTCCGGCGTCTCCGCGCTGTGCGAAGACGCGTGCACCGCGCATGCTCTCGCGTGCAGCCTCGAGCCGTTGCGGCGGGGGGTCCGTGCCTTCGGCGTCGTTTGCGAACGCAGGTGCGAATGCCATGTGCGCCAAGGTCGCCGCACCCAGAAGTGCGTCATCGGCACGGCCCGCCGCTCGTAGCGCAAGACCGAAACTCGCCACCGCGAGTTGCGGCTGCCGCAGATCGAAAAACTCCAGACGGCCCGCCAAGAGGCTGGTTTCGGCAACGGCACGGGCCATCAGCTTCTGGCCGGACGCCGGAACCTGTTCCAGCAGATCCCATCCCAGCGCGGAATGGGTGGCTACCAGCTGCTGCAGCCGGTCAGCGGGCACCGACCAATACATCCGGCGGTACGCGGCCGCCGCGGACATGAAGTCCGATGCCACCGACTGGGGCAGCGCCCCCAGTACCGCGCCCGCATGTCGAGACGCCCAGGTCTCGCGACTTCCGATCGCCTGCGGGCGAGCTGATTCGGAGCCGGATCTGCGGGACGAGCTGAAGCCCAGCTCGGTGATCGGCCGATTGAACAAGGCCTGCAGGGCCTGTGCATGGTCTGCCTGCGGCCATGGCGGTGCGTCCGATTCCCATCGCCCGATCGTTTTCTTCGTCACCGCGATGCGGAGACCGATGCTCCGAGCGGTTTCGTTGAGGGCCTTCGCCAGATCCTCCTGGGATCGGAAGCCAAGACTCAAGCGCGCCAGGCGAAGTGGGGATGTCATGCCGCACCATCTTACCCCCGTGGTCGGGAATCTATGTCCTCATGGAGACGGAAAATGTCTCTGCTATGTCTCCTCAAATGACGTGTCTTGGGACATTGACCAGTGGCATTCTGGGAATCAGCTGCCGAACCCGGCAGCGACGCATCGAAGCTCGGGAGGGGACCTTCCGTGAATACGACAGAAGTCAGAGTGATGCGCGCGCTGGCATCAGGCGGCCAGCTCACGGTCGATCAGATCGCCTGCGCCGCAGGCATATCTGTCCGCAGCGCCCAGACCGGTATGAGATCGCTCGCCGCCAAAGGCTTCACCGTCGGCACTAAGGGCATGCGCGGCAACGCATGGACGCTGACATCCACAGGATCACGCTTCGCGATCGGCAGGCGCGGTCGCGCACTGCTTGACATTCCGGAACCGGGCCAGAGGAGAACCGCCGCCCGGACCGGACCCGCGAAGAGCTAGGCGTTGCGGTGTCTATCGAGGACATCTTGGCGCAGTTGAACAAGGGCGACCATACCGGGTGGGTCTGCTATCAGGATGGGTCCTGGGCACTGCTCGGCTCGGACGGATGGCCTGGGCCCTCGATCACGCCGTGCGGCATGCTCGGGGCCGTACGGCGGGATGTGGCTGCGCTCGAGGCAGCCGGCCTCATCGCCGACGTTATCGATGCCGAACCGCTCTCGGTGATCGACCTGGACGACGACGACCCGATCCGCCGCGATCCGCGCCGCCCCGCATCCAATACCCGAGGTCACCGCACCGACGACTACGAGGAGCAGCTGAATGACGATCACCCAAGAGGGCTCGAACATCATCATCCGCAACAGCCGTGACGAGGTGCTGCTGTTCTTGCGCGACGACAAGCCCGACATCCCGTGCCCTGGGATGTGGGCCCTGCTCGGTGGGGTCCGTGAGGACGGAGAAACGCCGCTCGAGAACGTGATCCGAGAAATCGAGGAAGAAATCGGCGTGATCCTGGATCCCGCCAAGGTCGAGCACCATTGCACGCGTGATCGGCATTGGGGACTGCGCGAACACACCTTCCGAACCCGCCTGGATCTGGATTTGGGCGAGATCACGCTGACCGAGGGCCAGGAGCTGCGCTGGTTCAGCAAGACCAACATCGAGGCCACCGTCTTGGGATTCGAGGAAAACGAGATGCTGGCCGACTACTTCGCGGGCATCAGGCATCCGCGCGACCCCGGTCAGCCTGCCAACGACGCCGCAACTGAATGAGGTCAAATCCCATGCGCCACACCAGGATATCCTGCGCCATCACCGCTGTGATGATCGCCGCAGTGACGGCGGTGGTCACCATTGGCACCGGGACCGCCGAAGCATGGCCCGGCATCAACTACTGCACGTTCGATTTCACCGGCACGCCCACGGTCGTACAGCCCAACATCCTCGGCTTCGGTACAGCTCGCTGCACCAAGGCCCCGGCTACCCATTTCGGGACGCTGACCCTCGAATACGAGGAAGGTGATCACTGGGTGGTCGCCGAGTTCGCCAACAACGCCGATATCCCTGCTCCCCAAGTCGATTTCAGGGTTTCGACTCACTGCTACAACGGCACCTGGCGGATGAGTTTCCACGTCAAGGGCAACGACTCCAGCGGAGACTTCGGCTACGACGCCCATTCCGAATACAGGAACGTGCTCACCTGCGAGAATCGGCCCCCGAAGGAGGGCGATTGACCCATGACCGATGAAACTCCCAGTGCACCGGCTGACACCAGGGCGGCGACGGAGAGTCTGGTGAAGCGGCTTCAGGCGATCTGGGAAGAGGCGCACGCAGCGCTGCGCGGTGTCGACCCTGCTGGCGCTGATCGTGTGGTGGAGATGCTCGTCGCGGCGGCTCAGGAAATCCAGGCTGTCGGGGGCTCGCCGCGGAGACAGCGAGGCGAAGGCGACTACTGAGGTGGCTAGCGAACGCGGTAGGGCTCCCAGGATATATCTGGGAGCCCTACATCTCTCTGGCATCTCCGGGCGTCTGCCGCGTGGGGCATCAACAGCGACCTCGATTGGCTTACGGGCCAATGGGATTGCGCCCGTGAACAAATTCGAACGCATCTCTCCGACGCGTGCTGTGATTCACGGAGACGCGCACACGGGAAATCTATTGCGAGATCCGTCCGGACGGATCATGCTCGGCGACCTCGACAGTACCGGAATCGGTCCGGTGGCATGGGATCTCGTCGTCTGCGCGGTGGTCGCTCAACGATTCGGGCGAACCGGCTTCTACAGAGAGTTCTCGGCAGCCTGCGGCTGGGACGTCACCCAAACGAGCGAGTGGCCGACGCTCCGGCGCATTCGTGAGCTTATCCTCGTCACCAGCGCGCTACCCGACCTCGGCCGACGGCCCGAGGTCGCGGCCGAGCATCAACACCGACTGCGCACACTCCGCGAGGAGACTCTCAATGCCCGTTGGCATCCATACCGGTGAAGCACCGACTCGACGAGGGCCGCGCGAGCGGCCGGTGAGCACCCAGCCGGTCGTCCCACCGTCGACATGAAGCACCTAGCGATCTTGTGCCTCAGCAATATTCGGAACCAGACAACCGTACTCGAAGGAATGGTCGTGGACCCACTGCCGGATGAGGTCGGTGAAGGCGCGGGCGGCGGCCGGTTGATACGCCTGCTCTCGGCGGAGCAGGGCGACCGTGCGGGTGGGCATCGGGGGATCGAGGTTGATGGGGCGCAGACCGGGGTAGGCGGCGGCGATCGGGGGCGGCAAGACGGTCGCCAGGGCGGTGCGGCGCACGATTTCGATGACCGACTGGACGGCATTGGCCTGCACGGTGATTCGCGGTGTCACCGCGTGGTCGCGGAGGTAGTCGTCGATGTGGCCCCGGGTGGCGAAATCGCGGCTGAGCAGGGCCAGTTCCTGATCGGCGAGAGCGGCGATGGGCAGGGGTGAGCGCACGGTGCTGTGCTCGCCGACGACCAGGCTCAGGTCCTCCTCGAACAGCGGGGTGGCCGCGATGCCCGGTGGTGTCGTGCCGAGGAAGGCGATGCCGATGTCGATGGTGTCGGCGAGGATGGCGGATTCCATGGCCTCCTGGGCACTTTCGCTCACCTCCAGGGTGATACCGGGGTGGCGGTCGCGGAATTCGGCGATGAGCGGGCCGACCAGGTAGGGGGTGAAGGTCGGGGTGACCGCGAGGCGCAGGGTGCCGCGGGCGAGGTCCTCGACATCGTGGACCGCGCGGTCGGCGGCGGTCAGCTCGCGCAGCGCCCGCCGGGCGTGCTCGGCGTACACCGCGCCCGCGTCGGTGAGGCGGACCGACCGCCCGGTGCGGTCGAGCAGCGGCACCCCTACCAGGCGTTCGAGCTGACGGATCTGCTGGGAGAGTGTGGGCTGGGACAGGTGCAGGTCCTCGGCCGCGCGGGTGAAGTTGCCGTGCTCGGCGACGGCGAGCAGGTAGCGCAGATGCCGGAGTTCCGGGGTCACAGCCTGACTATAGATGACAACAATGACCTCCATCGATATCAAGTCTTGGACACTATAGCCACAGGTCGGACAGGGTGAATGGCATCGGCCCGAACGGGGCCGCCGCACTCGGAAGGAGTTCCCATGCCGAACCTCGCAGACGGTCTCGGACGGTTCCAGCGCGATGTCTTCCCCGGCAAGGCGGGGCTGTTCGCCCGCCTGGCCGGCGACCACCGCCCGGGTGCGCTGTTCATCGGCTGCTCCGACGCCCGCGTGGTGCCCGAACTCATCACCTCCGCCGAAGCGGGTGAGCTGTTCGTCATCCGCAATGCGGGCAATCTGGTCCCGCCGCACACCCCCGGCGCGGCCAGCGGTGTGGTCGCCAGCATCGAGTACGCGCTGGGCGTGCTCGGGGTCAGCGACATCGTGGTGTGCGGCCACTCGGCGTGCGGGGCGATGACCGCGCTCGCCGAGGGCCAGGACCTGTCCGGTCTGCCCGCGGTCGCGGGCTGGCTGCGGCATGCCGACGCCGCCCGCGCCGCCGTCGATCCCGAGATCACCGGCGCCGCAGCGGTATCCGCGCTGGTTCGCCACAATGTGGTGGCGCAGCTGGCCAATCTCGCCACCCATCCCGCGGTGGCCCGGGCCCTGGCCCGGCGCACCCTCACCCTGCACGGCTGGGTGTACGACATCGGCTCCGGGCGCGTCGAGGCGCTCGATGCCGCCGGCGAATTCTCCACCCTCGCCGCCTGATTCCCTCCCTTCGAAAGGAAACCTCCCATGGTGCACGCACAGTTCGATCCCACCGCCCGCGAAGCCCTGGCCGACGCCGCCGTCGCCGCCAAGATCGCCAAGGACCTGACCTGGCAGCAGATCGCCGACGCCGCCGGGCTCTCGCCCGCCTTCACCACCGCCGCCATCCTGGGCCAGCACCCGCTGCCGGAGAAGTCGGCGCTGGCCGTGGCCGAGCTGCTGGACCTGGACGCCGACGCGACCTGGCTGCTGCAGACCATCCCGCTGCGCGGCTCGATCCCGGGCGGTGTCCCCACCGACCCGACCATCTACCGCTTCTACGAGATGCTGCAGGTCTACGGCACCACGCTGAAGGCCTTGGTGCACGAGCAGTTCGGTGACGGCATCAACTTCCGCCTGGACGTGAAGAAGGTCGCCGACCCCGAGGGCGGCGAGCGCGCGGTGATCACCCTGGACGGAAAGTACCTGCCGACCAAGCCGTTCTGACGCTCGACGTCCCCATTGCCGGGACATGGCCTGAATGTCCGGAATCGGAAGCCGTTCGGTCATGTCCGGGCATCGGGCGGTTCAACTGGCCGCCTTACCATCGTTCGTGGGGGAGCGCAGCGGACGGAGATGTGATGCTGGAACCGCGACTTCGAACCATGTGGCTGGCCAATGCGGCGAGCGGGGCGGCGGCCGTCGCCGTGCGCACGCCGCGCCCGATCTTCGCCGACCGGACCCGGACCCCGCAGGAGACGGTGGTGGCCTCGGATCTGGAACTGGTGACGGTGACCGCTGATTCGGCCATCCTGACCTGGACCACCCGGGCCCGCAACCGCGCCGGGCGGCTGCGGCCGGTCCCCGCCGACACCGAGGTGCGCCTGGCCCCCGCCGACGGACGCGGGCAACCGCGCACCTGGTTGTCCGAAGGGCGTCGGACTCCCTACCACTACGCGGAGATCCGGGGCCTGGAACCGGGGCGCGCCTATCGGTTCGAGGCGTACTCCGACGGCCGCCGGGCCGTGTCCGCCCGCACCCTGGTGACCCGGCGTTCCGGAACACCCGAATCCACCGGTGTCTTCACCACCGCCACCCCGCCGCCCGGGCGGCTGATCCGCACCATCGCCCTCGCCAACGACCTGCACTACGGCGAACCGGCCAGCGGGCTGTTCGCGGGCCTGTTCGAGGGCCTGCGCCACGGCACCGACGAATATCCCGACTTCATGCTCACCGCCCTGCTCGAGGATCTGCGCCTGCCCGACCGGGCCGCCGATCAGCTGGTGGTGGCGGGCGACCTGACCGATTCCGGCACCGCCGAGCAGTCGCGGGGCGTCCGCGCCCGCCTCGACGAATGGGGCGAGCTGGGCCGGGACTACTTCGTGTGCCGGGGGAATCACGATGTCCGGCCGCCGGAGGAGCCCGACCATTGGGGCGAGGTCTTCCAGCCGCGCGACCGGCTGGTCGAGTATTTCGCGGGCGGACTGCGCCTCATCGGTCTCGACACCACCCGGGTGCGGGGCGCGGGCGGCACCCTCGCCGCGCCGCAACTGGCCCACCTGCGCGAACTGCTGCGCGGTGAACCCGACCGGCCGACACTGATCTTCGGCCACCACCCGGTCACCCGGCATGCGGCCGTGAGCAATCCGGGCGGGCCCGGGTTCGTGCTGGACCGTTCCAACGCGGCCGCGCTGCACGCTCTGTACGCGAGCGCGCCCGGGGTGTTCCTGCACCACAGCGGGCACACCCACCGGAATCGGCGCACCCGCCCGGATTCCGGGATCGGCGTGGAATTCCTGGAAGTGGGTGCGGTGAAGGAGTATCCGGGCGGATACACCCTGATCCGCGTCTACGAGGGCGGCTACACGATCAACTTCTTCAAGACGCGGTCCGAGGCGGCGCGGCGTTGGAGCACCCGCACGCGCAGCCAATATCTTGGACTGCACCCGGATCACGCGCTGGGCAGTTGTGCCGATCGTAATCACGTTGTCCTGCGCGATTTTTCGGGATTGTCCGGTTAGTCGGGGGCAATCCGCCCGACGCACCGGAATATTCGGTCATTGCGACCCGAATGTTCGTTCTGTTCGGCATACTGCCTGGTGCGAGTGCGCGCGGCGACGGCTCGTTCACCGGTGTGCGCACGGCGCGGGCTCGACATCCTGGTTCGGCACTTCTTCAGCAACGGAGGCACGGTGGGCAGGCAGGGCAGGCAGTACCGTTCGAATCACGGCACGCTCCGGCACCAGCGCCCGCCCGTCCGCATCGCTCAGCGACCCGTTCACCCGTGGAGAGACATCTTCTTCGCCACCAGCTGGCTGTTCTTCGAACTCCCCACGGCGGTGCTGCTCGCGGTCTTCGTGGGCACCGGCTGGCTCGGGTACCTCCAGCACGTGGGCACTCCGGCCCAGCCGCGCTCGGCGGTCGTGGTGCCGGTCGACCCGGCCCGCCCGGGCGGGCACTGACCGGATCGGCGGGATCCCGATCATCCGATCCACCTGATCCGCACACGAATCGACCCCGGCGCCGCACCAGCGGTACCGGGGTCGATTTCGTTCGGTCAGGACACGAGCGCGGACGTTCGCGTGTCAGTCGTCGACGGCGGCGCCATTGCGGGGGCGCGACGCGGCGCGGGCGCGGCGGCGGGCGGCCTGCAGTTCGGCGAGTTCCTGCTCCAGGGTCTCGGCGATCCGGAACTGGCCGGTGTCATAGACATTCAGCGGAGGGACGGGATCGGTCAGATCGGCGAGCGGTGACCGTTCGTCCTCGTCGGGCTTGCGACTTTTGCCCGTCGCCGAGCGACGCTCCTTGTCCGCAGACTTCGCGGGTTCCGCCTGGCTTTCGGCCTTGGCGGTGGGCCGAGGTTCGACCACTTGTGCTTCTGCGTCAACGGTTTTGTCGCCCTCAGCGGGCCCCGCGGTCAGCGCGGCGGGTCCGGTGGCGGTGCCGCCGGCCGACGTCGGCGTCGGGCGGGTGGGCCAGGCCACGACGGTCGGCATGGCGCGCCGGATCTGCTCACCCGGATCGGGCAGGTCCCGGATCTGGTCGGTGGCGCGCACGATGGCCAGGCCGTACCGGGATGCCGCGGCATTGTGGATCAGCAGCGCCACACCGATCATCACCGGCGCGATGGCGTGCACGGCCACGTCGTACCAGCTGCCGTTCTTCAGGTACGGGTAGGTGTTGAGGATGACGGTCAGGCTCAGCAGCGCCATCTCGGCCACCACGACCTGGCGGCGACTGTCGATCACACCCCACTCGGCGACCTTGTTGGTGCCGATCATGATGATCACGAGGCAGACCGAGATCATGCCTTCGAGCAGGTAGCTGAACCAGTAGAGGGGATCGGAGGCGCCGCCGGGGGCGATATTGTGCTGCACGTTGACCGCGGACCAGAGCATGCCGGCCGCGACGACACCGGCGAGCGCGCGCTGGCTCCACGCCCGATGCTTGTACAGCGACGCCAGTTTGGCGTGCGGGCTCGATTCCCGCCGCTGCGCGGCGATCGCCTTGCGGGCGAGCAGCAAGTCGCGAATGTCGGCCTTCTCAATCTCTTCGGTGGTCTGGCGGGCGCGATCCGCCGCGGCAGCCGAGGCCTCGGCGTACTTCCAGCGCTGCGCGCGCTCCTGCTCGCGGATGCGCTCGGCGAGGTCGCGCTCGGCGACGAGCTCGTTCTCCGACAGCGCGTCGGTCAGCGCGGGATCGTATTGGTAGGCCAGCCGGCCGCGGGCCTTCTCGACCCGTAGCGCCAGCTGGGTGACGTCGTCCTCGCGCGGGTTGTCGATCGTCAATTGGTCCCCCGTCCAGGGACTCCCGATGGCTGGCACGTGATTCCGGTAGGCACGGAAGACATTTCTAGTCGATACACGCCCAACCGCGAAACTGTTGGTTTGCCGTTGGTCCAATCCTTACGGCGCGCCGCACTGCGACACGCGGATCGGGGTGTCCGTCCGGGCAGGACGAACCCGCCGCCGCGGCCGGTGTCCAGTGGGGTTGCCGATGCCCGGATCGGGTCAATCGGTCAGCTCGAGTTCCTCGTCCATCGGGATCGCGCCCTCCAGTCCGTGCGGCAGGCGCCGCCGGTTGGGCGAGCCGAGCGCGGAGGTGAGGTCGGTGCCGTCGTGCTCGGCCAGCAGATCGTCCGAATCCCACACCAGCAGTGTGGCGCTGACCGTGTTCTCGGCCGCCGAGTGCGCCAGGTCGTAGTGCGCGCAGGCGGGCACGTGCGGGTAGGTGATCCAGAGGTCGTAGCCCGTCATGAACAGGTCGAGGTCGAATTGCACCGAGAGCCCGAGCAGTTCGCTGCGGCCGTTGTCGTCGACACCCGCGAACGCCTCGTCCAGCGCCAGCAGGCGCGGCGCCTGCGGGTCGGCGGAGTCGAGCATCACGTGCGCGGCCGCGAACAGCGGAAGGTGCAGCGAGACCGACTGCTCGCCGCCCGAGAGCGCGCTGTGGCGGGCCACGGTCAGGCGGTCCTCGGTGCCGTCGGCGGTGAGGATGGTGAACGAGAACACCCGCCAGGTGCGGTAATCGAGGGTGGCCGCGAGGATCTCGGGGAACGAGCGCTCCGGGTGCGCGGCGCGGGCGGTGCGGATCTCGGCCGCGAAGTAGGCGCGGACGGTCGACAGGTCCTCCGGGGTGAGATCGGCGGAGTCGCGGTCGAGCAGCTTGCACACCGAGCGCGCCGGTTCGGACAGGTTGTCGGCCAGCACCCAGTGCACGCCGATGGTGTTGCCCGAGGACATGCGGCGCTGCTTCATCTCCGCGCCCATCCGGGAGATGAGATCGCGGGCGTCGGAGGTGCGTTCGTGGATCTGCTGGGCCAGCCCGGTCAGCAGCGCGTCCTCGAGGATGCGGCGCTCGGCGTCGGTGAGCAGCAGTTCCTGATCGCGCCGGGCCGCGCCGATGCGCTCGGCGAAATCGGCCAGCGAGGACAGCCCGTGGTCGTCGTGCACCTGCACCACGGTGAGGCCGTCGGCGGCGTCCCAGTGCAGGCGGTAGTCCTGGCGGGCCGCGGCGAGCGCGGCGTCGAACTCCTGCAGGGCGGTGGTGACGGCGCTGCGGGTGGCCTTGCGGGCCGCCTCGCCCGCGCGCACCGAAGCGGTTGCGGTGGCGAGGTTCTCGAACAGGGCGGCCACCTCGGCGGGCAGCACGGCCGGTTCCTGCTCGGGATCGCCGTTCTCGATGCGGTACAGCAGCTGCTCGGGGGTGGACCAGGCGGCGTCGCTGGCGGGCCAGCGGCTGTCGGCGGGCGCGCCCAGCAGGCTGAGCAGGTCCGGGCGCGCGTAGGGGGCGAGATGGCGGACGTCGGCGAGCAATTCGGTGAGCGCGGTGCCCAGGGTGTCGTGGGCGGCGCGGTGCGCGCCCTCGGCGGCGCCGACCGCTTCGATGGCCTCGGCGGCGGCCTTGCGGGCGGCCTTCTGCTCGGCGCGGGCGGCGTCGATGCGTTCGCGGGCCAGTTCCAGTTCGCGATCGATGTCGGCGGCGCCGGCGCCCAGCGCCTCGCGCAGGGTCTCCAGTTTGCGCAGCTGCTCTTCGTATCCGGAGCGGGCGGCCTCGGCCTCCTCGGCGAACGCCTCGGCCAGATCCTTGGATTCGTCGAGGCGGTCCCCGGCCTCGCGGGCCCGCTCGTGTTCGCGCTGATGGTCGCCGCGCAGACGCAGCAGCGCGGTTCCGGCGTTCTCGAAGTGCCGGACCGCGGCCGCCAGCGCGTCCAGCTCGACCGGATCGCGGGGCGCGCGGTGGTCGGCGGCGATGGCCCGGACCTTCTTGTCCGCGTTGGTGTATTCGGCCACCGCCTGATCGAGGTCCCGCTCGGCCTGCGCGGCCGCCTCCGAGCGCGAGCGCAGCATGCCCGCGGCCTCGGCGACGCCGCGCAGGGCGGCCGTCACGGCGGTGGTGCGCGGAAGCGCCTTGGCGGCGGCCGAAATCCGGCCCAGCTCGGCCGTGGCGGCCTGCTCCTCGGTCTGGGCGGTCTCGGCCTCGGCGACGGCCGTTTCGACGGCAGCGGCCAATTCGGCCAGCCGCAATTCGCGGCGGCGGGCGCGGGCGGTGGCGCCGACGAATTCGGCGTCGGTCTTGACGTGCCGACCCGATTGGACGCCTTGGCGATAGCGGCCGTCGGTCGCGATGGTCAGCCGCCCCTCGACGCCGACCGGTTGCGCGGCGGCCCCGGAGACGATGTGCGCCTTGTCCGCTCCCGCGCCGATGGCCGCCGCGTGCGGGGATTCGTAGAGGGCGATCGAGGCGAGCACCCCGGCGACGGTCTCCCGGGGAACCGTCAGCGACGGTGAATCGTCCTCCACGACCAGGACATCCGCGAGCGTGCGTCCGCCGGGCCGTTGTTCGGGCGGCAGCGGCACCAGGAACTGGTCGGACGCGTGCGGCGGCAGTTCGGTCTCGGCGCAGACCCACGCGTCGAGCAGGTTCGCGGCCTGCAGCGCCGCCTCGAGTCCGGCGGCCTGCTGCGGCGCGACACCGTCGGCGAAGCGGACCAGACGCCACAGCGGCGCGCCGGGACGCTCCGCGCGCGCGTCGGTACGGGCCGCGAAAGCCGGTGGCGCGTCGTCGCGTTCGGCCGCGACCCGCTCCCGCTCGGCCCGCAGTTCGCTCGCGCGGGCGGTGGCCTGGGCGACGCGGGCGCGCGCCTCCTGACGGCGGCCCCGGATCTCCTCGGTGAGCGGTTCGGCGCGCTCGGCCAGCACCTCGGCGGGCGTGGCGGGGACGGGGAAGTCCTCCAGCGCCGCCCCGGCACCCGGTGCGTCCTGGGCGGATTCGCCGGTCGCGGGTGTCTCGGTGCCTGACGCGCCCTTGCCCTTCTTGGCGCGGCCGGTCGGTGTGCCGCCACCGCGGGCGAGCGGTTCGGTGCCGACCTCGCCGAGGGCCTCGTTGAGCGCTTCGAACAGCCCGGTGCGGATGGGGGTATACACCTCGCGGTGAGTGTCCCACCAGTCGCGCAGGGTGATGGCGGTGTTCGAACGGGCCAGCGCGACAGCGGCTTCGGCCTCGGCGAGCTCGGCGGCCGCGGCATCACGCAGTTCCACCGCGCGGCCGGAGGCGCGTTCGGCGCGGGTGCGTTCGGCGCCCGCCTGGTCGACCAGGGTGAGCGCCCGCCGGACCGCGCGGACGTCGCCGTCGCGTTCCTCGGCGTGCGAGCGGACCGTGGTGGTGAGGTGGTCGGCGCGCGCCGATTCCGGCAGCGTGGTCCAGGGAATGCCGGCTTCCTCGGCGACCGCGCGCAATTCGTCCTCACCGCGCGACAGCGCCGAGCCGGCATGGGCGACCGCCGCCTGCGCCCGCTCGGCCTCCTCGAGCCGCTGGTCCACGGTCTGACGGGATTTCAGCGCCTTGTCGTGGTGGACCGCGGCGGAGGTCTCCAGGCGGCGCACCGCGTCGGCGAGGTCGTCGAGCTGCTGTTTGCCCTCGTAGGCGCTGGAGCGCTGCAGGGTCTCGCGGTCGGCGAGGGCCTGTTCGTAGGCGCGGTCGGCGTCCTCGGCGCGGGTCTCGGCGGCGCCGCGTTCGGTGTCGCGGCGGGTGCGCAGGGCCGCCGCGGCGTGCAGGGCGGTGCCCGCGTGGGTCACCGTGTCCAGACGCGTCCGCACCTGGTCGACGTCCGTCTTCGCCTGTACGGCCAGGTATTTCCGGTAGACGGTGACGAAATCGCGGGTCGCGGTGTCGGCCTGCACCAGGCCCTCGAGGGTGCGCCCGACCTCCTCCATATCGCTGAAGGAACGGGCGGCGTCGAGGATCAGCTGTTCGTCGAGCGGGCGCAGGCCGTCGGTGAGGGCCTGCGAGAGTCCGCGCGGGTCCAGGTTCTTGGCCAGCTGCGGGCGGCGCAGCGTCAGGATCAGATTGATCAGCTGGTCGTAGCGCTGCTGCCCGAGCCCGAACATGCGGGCGTCGATGGCCGCCCGGTATTCGACCGGCCGGTCCACGATGGTGTCGGAGCCGATCTGCTCGGCCAGCTGCTTGCGGGTCAGCGGCCGGTCGTCGGGGCCCAGCAGCGAGAAGTCCACGCCGACACGGCCGTCGGCGACGAAGTACCAGCGGGTCACCTTGTCGTTGGAGCGGGTGGCGCGCATGCCGATGCCGATGGTGACGGTCTCGGGGGAGTCCCAGTCGCCGCGGGCGAACTCCATCCACACGTACGAGTAGGCCGATTCCTGCTTGCGATACAGCAGGTTCGACTTCATGGTGCGTTCCTCGCCCGCGAACGGGTTGAGGCGGCGCGGCTCGATGCGGCCGTCCAGCACGAACGGGAACAGCACCTCGAGGGCCTTGGTCTTGCCGGAGCCGTTGGGGCCGCGCAGCACCAGGCGGCCGTCGGCGAAGCAGAATTCTTGGTCGCGGTAGTCCCAGAGGTTGATGATGCCCGCCCGGGTCGGGACGAAGCGGACTCCACCGTGAATGTGGTCGGCCATCAGTTCCCCGATCCCTTCGCTGTGCTGTCGGACGCAGTGCCCGCGGTGCTGTCGGTGGGCGCGTCGTCCGCGCCGAGTTCGGTGGGGGAGAGGAACAATTCGGACTCCGCGCGGGTGCGGATGGTCACGATCGCGCCCCGGTAGCGGGCCAGCGCGGGCAGGATGAGCAACCCGCCGTCGACCAGCTCCACCAGGCGTAGCCGTTCCAGCAGTGACACCACCTCGCCGGTGAGGCCCGCGACATCGGCCTGCCACTGCGCGGCGAAGGTATTGCCGTACCGGTCGGTGAGCATCTTCACGGTGTCGCGGATCCACGAGGATTCCAGGAACGGGAACTCCGCGATCTCGGGCTCCTCGGCGGGCTCGTCCGAATCCTCCTGGGCGCCGAACACATCCAGGGGGTCGGCGAGCGGCGCGAAGACCGTGGTGGCGGGGATGGCGCTGTCGAGCTGTTCCACCAGATCGGTGTACGGACGCTCGGGTCGCGGCCTGCGCTCGACCGGATTGTCGATGTCGAGGACCAGGTCCGCGATCTCACCCGCCAGCAGCAGCGCCACCTGGGCGAGCGTGCCGGTGCCGGGGAACCGCACATCGGAGAGCCGGCCCGAACTGTCGATCAGCGCAACGCCTTCCGCGCGCCGCTCGGCCTTCAGCCCGGTCAGCGACTCGACCTCGGTGACCAGTTTCTCCTGCGCCAGCAGCGACCGTTCGGGTTCCTCGAGTTCGTCGGCGTAGACCACCGGCTTCTCGACCAGCGCCCGGCGCACCCGGCGGGCCGCGGCGGCCTGTGCGGGGGAACGGGTTTCGGCCCCGCCGCCCGCCGCCTCCGACAGCAGCCCGGTCACGCTCTGCAGGTGCTGGAGCGCGCGCGGCGGCCGGAACAGGGCGAACACGATGGACCGGTCGATGTCGTAGAGCGCCTCCCCGGCCTCGGGGTCGCTGGCCCAGCCGCCCGCGTCACCGTCGGCGAGGGTGACCGCGCCGCGCGCCGCCAGCCAGCCCACCGCGTCGACGAAGGCGTCCCGATCGGCGGCCCGGTCCGGCGCGAGCTCGAGTCCGTCGACCCGTTCGGTGTAGGCGGCCACCTGATCGGCCAACTCCGACAAGGTGATCTGATCCCCGGCGCGGCCCAGCGCGGCCAGCGCCAGCGCCAGGTACGCGTAGCGGCGGCGGTCGAAGACGCGGTCGCCGGTGGTGCGGGCGGGACGGCCCGCGTCGAGCTCGTCGAGGACCGGGAACAGGCGCGCCGTGGTCTCGGTGACCTCGAGGCGGTAGCCGAACAGTTCGGCCAGATCCTCGCGCAGTTCGGTCGCCCACCGCCGCAACAGCGGCAGCGCGATCCGATCGGGATAGGTGCGGGTGACCAGATGGTTGGCCAGGATGACCCGGGCGGCGCGCTGGTAGCTGTCCAGGGCCAGTGAATCGATGGTGCGCGCGTGCATCAGCGGACCTCCTCGCCCTGGCCGCCGGGCTCGTCGCCCGGTGGCGGTGAGTCGGCCCGATCCTTCTGCGCCGCAGGGGATTTACGTCCTCGCAAGGAGCCCGTCTCGCGCACTTCCAGGCGTCGGTTGTTCAGGTACAGCACGCCTTTGGAGGTGCGGACCAGCGTGGACCCCTC
Organism: Nocardia sp. NPDC059764; assembly: GCF_042732555.1. Taxonomy (NCBI): domain Bacteria; kingdom Bacillati; phylum Actinomycetota; class Actinomycetes; order Mycobacteriales; family Nocardiaceae; genus Nocardia; species Nocardia sp. NPDC059764. Next base: position 55,074 of record NZ_JBHWHH010000007.1, on the reverse strand, counting down.
GTGTTCGGAGACGGTGAGGGTGACGCCGTTGTCGGAACCAGAGGTGCCGGGCACTCGGCCGCTCACCGGCACCCACGCGGTGGAGGCGGCGTCGAGCAGTTTCAGCAGGACCTCGGTCTCGCCCTCGTCGAGTTCGCGGTCGTAGAGGTCGGTGGTGGCCAGCGAGCGCGCGGCCTCGGCGCGGGCGCGCTGGGCGTCCAGCTGGGCCTGGCGCAGCCGCCGGATGCCGGCGTCATTGCGTTGCAGCCGCGCGGGCGCGCCCGGCGTGGGCGGCCGCCCGGTCTCGGCGAGCGTGCGGGCGATCTCCAATGGCGGTGCGTCCCACCAGGATCGGATGGCGGGGATCACGTCGGCGTCGGGATGCTGCATGGCCAGGTGCCGTGGCCGTCCCAGGCCGAACACCGCGTCGTAGAGGGCGTGCGCGGCGTCCGCGCTGGGGGCGGCGGTGAACCAGCCCGCCAGGTGCCGCAGCGCGGATTCGCGGCTGACGCCGCCCTTGCGGGTCTCGGTCACCCGGCGCAGCAGCGACAGCACGGCGGCGATGGCGCTCATGGTGGCCTCGCGCAGTCGCTCGCATTCGGTGAGGCCGCCCTCGTCGTCGCCGATGAACCAGCCGCGCAGGCCCTGCCAGCGGGCTCGCCAATCCGCTTGGCGTTCTTCGGGGTCGAGCAGCACCCGTTCGTCGCAGCGGGCGGCGCGTTCGATGAGGTCCTCGACGCCGGTGTCCTCGACCTCGCGGATGGCGGTGGCCAGCCGGGGCGCGAAACGCGCCAGGTCCATGGAGAATTCGCGCATGTGCGCCAGCAGCGCGTCCTTGTGCGCGAGGAACGCCTCGGGGGTGGCCTCGGTGGTGCGGACCAGATCGCCCAGGGTCAGATAGAAGTGCGCGGCGCGTTCGGCCAGATCGGTGAGCGCCCGGTCGAGCCGGTTCAGCACCCGGTAGACGCGCGGGGCGTCGGCGCTCTTGTTGGCCTCGGCCAGGGTGTGCAGATCCGCGAGCAGTTCCGGCAGCACCAGCCGCGAGAGCGCCGCCTCGTCGAGGCGGGCCTCGAGTACGTCGGACACCGCGCGGAAGGCCTGATATCCGGCCTGGGAGAACTGGTAGACGAAGTGCCGGTTCCGGTACTCGGCCAGGGTGGCCGCGCGGGTGCCGTCGTAACTGCGTTCCAGCACGCCCCAGTGATGCAGCTGTTCGAGCAGCGGCCCGACCTCGGTGGCGGTGAGCGCGGGCGCACCCGGGCAACGTTCGAGCGTGTCGGCCACGTCGGAGGCGTGGAGCAGCACCACATAGGCGGCGCGGGCGGTATCGAAGGCTCGCAATACCCACAGGTAGTCGGCCCGCTTCTCGGCGGTGGCGAAGGAGAACAGCCGCAGCCGGTCGGTGTCGCTCCGCCTCTCCGCGCTTGGAATCTCCTCGGACCCGACCCCCTTCGGGGCGGGCAGCAATCCGTCAGCGGACTCGGTCACCGGGAGAAGGTTAGTACCCCCTGCCGACCGGTTCGGAATCGTGCCGAGTGTCGGCGCGCCCGATCCGGCCGGGGTGACCGGTTCCGCTGCTCACGGTCCTGATGACGAGGTGTGAACCGGACGATCAGTTGCCCAGCGCGGCGACCCCCGCCTGCGCGAACTTCTCGTCCAGATCGCCGCTCGGCGCGCCAGCGACCCCGATGCCCGCGATCGGCGCGCCGCCCTTGGCGGTGACCGGCGCGCCGCCGCCCAGGAACAGGGTGCCGTCGATGTCGGCCAGGTGCGGCGCGCCGTCGAGACGCTTGGCCAGCACCGAGGTCGGGGCGTTCCAGGACACCGCGGTGAACGCCTTCTGCTGGGCGGAGGTGTAGGACTGCGGGCCCGCGCCGTCGCCGCGCAGGGTGACGACGGTATTGCCGTCGCGGTCCACCACTGCGACCGTCACGTGCTGGTTCTCCTTGACCGCGGCGTCCAGGGCGGCCTGCGCGGCCTTGGTGGCGGCGGCGATGGTCAGGTGGGTGCTCTGCGCCAGGTTGCCATTGGCCACATCGGCCGCGACCGGGGTCTTCGTGCCCGGGTCGGGATCCTGGGCGTTGACCGACACCACGCCGAACACCCCGGCCGCCGCGACGGCCGCGACCGCGCCGCCGATGATCAGGCGCTTGCGGGTGGGGTTCGCGGGCTGTTCGGGGGTCATGACATCCTCCTGGGATTCCGGTGAAAGCTGTTCGCTCGGTTCGTCATCCAGCGTGCGGCCCGGAACGTCCCGGCACATCGGCGCAGTGGCTGGGATTCGGCGCGCGGTCCGGCCGAACCCCGTATCAACCGATCGGATGACCCGGACGGCCGCGGGTGCACGGCAGAATGAGGGTGTTTGCCCGTCACTGTCGCCGAGGAGGTGTTCGCATGCCGTCGTCCCGTGACGACACCCGGCTGCTGGGCACCATCGTGCACAGCGCTTTCTACGTGCTGCTGGCCGCGTCGCTGCTGCGATTCGTGCTGCGGCATCCCGAGAGTCCGCGCATGCCGTGGGTGATCGGGCTCTCGCTGGCGCTGGCCGTGCTCTACGTGGTGAGCGAGCTGCGCGCCTCCGAACGGCTGGTGTGGTTCGCGCTGCTGGTGTCGGGCTGGGCGGTACTGGTCCTGCTCGCACCGAGTTTCGCGTGGTGCGCGGTCCCGCTGCTCTACACCGGGCTGCGGATCCTGCCGGTGCGGGTGGCGCTGGCCCTGGTCGCCGGGCTGACCGCGTTCGTGGTCTGGGCGCAGCTGAAGCTCGCGGGCTGGATCGACCCGAACCTGCTGCTGGCCCCGCCCGCGGTCGCCGCCCTGACCACCGCGCTGTTCCTGGGCCTGCTGCGCACCACCGAACGACAGGCCGCGCTCATCGACGACCTGCGCGCCACCCGCCGCGAACTGGCCGCCACCGAACGCCGCGAGGGCACCCTCGCCGAACGCCAGCGCCTGGCCATGGAGATCCACGACACCCTCGCGCAAGGGCTGTCGAGTCAGCGCATGCTGTTGCAGGCCGCCGACCGGATCTGGGACAGCGACCCGGGCGCGGCTCGCGAGCACGTGCGCGGCGCGGCCGGGGTGGCCGAACACAATCTGGCCGAGGCCCGCCGCTTCGTCCACGACCTCGCGCCGACCGACCTCGCCGCGGGCGGCTCCCTGGTCGCGGCACTGGAGGCGATGGCGCGGCGGGAGGGCGGCGACGTCCTCACCGTGCGCGTGCACGTCGAGGGCGCGGCGGTGGGCCTGCCCGCGGGGGTGGAGGCCGCGCTGCTGCGGATCGCGCAGGGCGCGCTGGCCAATGCGCGCGAGCACGCGGACGCGAACACCGTCACCATCACCCTCACCGATCTCGGCGACCGCCTGGTCCTCGACATCGCCGACGACGGAACGGGTTTCGACCCGGCGACGCTGCCCACCGCCGCCGACCGCGGGCACGGCCTGCCCGCCATGCGCGCCCGCCTGCGCCAGCTCGGCGGTGTCCTCACCGTCGAATCCGCCCCCGGGGACGGCACCGTCGTCTCCGCCGAAGTTCCCTTGGAGCGGCCGTGAACGGCGCGAAAACCCCTGTCCGCCTGGTGCTCTGCGACGACCACGCGGTGGTCCGGGCGGGTCTGCGCGCCCTGCTCGGCAGCGCCTCCGACATCGAGGTGGTCGGCGAGGCGGGCAGCGGCCCCGAGGCCGTCGCTCTCGCCGAACGCCTGCACCCCGACGTCGTGCTGATGGACCTGCAGCTCGGCGGCGACATGGACGGCATCGAGGCCACCCGCCGCATCACGACCACCGTGCGGCCCGCCCCCTACATCCTGGTCCTCACCACCTTCGACACCGACGCCGACATCACCCGCGCCATCGCCGCGGGCGCGACCGGCTACCTGCTCAAAGCCGAACGGCCCGAAGAACTCTTCGCCGCCATCCACGCCGCCGCCCAGGGCCGCACCGCGCTCTCCCCGCCGATCGCCGACCGCGTCCTCAACCGCATGCGCAACCCGCAGCCCGCGCTGACCGCCCGCGAACTCGACATCCTCGGCCAGCTCGCCCAAGGTCTGGGCAATCGCGAGATCGCGCGCGCCCTGCACGTCAGCGAGGCGACGGTGAAGACCCACCTGGGCCGCATCTACGACAAGCTCGGCGTCGACACCCGGGCCGCGGCGGTCGCGGTCGCCAACGAGCAGCGGCTGCTGAAGTAGCCTGTCAGACGCCCTTGGGGGCGGACTGGCGCAGGAAACCGAACAGGTAACCCGCGACACGGCGCACCTGAATCTCCTCGGTGATTCGGTACCGGCGGTGAGTGCCGCAAGCACCTGCGGTGCGGTGGGCCGATACTGTATGGCGTGCCTCCGCCGTGAAATCCATTGTTCGGCAGGTAAACCGGGATCGTACGGGATCGCGACGCGCCCCGGCCCCGAATTGCGGGGGAATGCCCGCAGTTGCGGTGTCGTCGTTTTCTCCCCGATTCGTGTCATGATCGGGTCGGCGGCGGGCTCGTGCGCCGCGACCGCGACAGCGCTATCGGACAGGTGGTGAGGGTGGAAGACCAGGGCCAGCCGACGAGTGATGCGGAGCAGCCGCTCGACTACCGCTTCACCCTCGCCAACGAACGCACCTACCTCGCGTGGATCCGCACCTCGCTCGGGCTGCTCGCCGCCGGCGTCGCGGTCCATACCCTGGTGCAGTCGTTCCACCACGCCGGGATCCGGCGCGCGCTCTCGCTGAGCTGCATCGTGCTCGCGATCACGCTGGCGGTCGGGGCGTACACGCACTGGCGGGACGTACAGGCCCGCATGACCCGCGGCGACGCGCTGGGGAACACGCTGCTGGTGCCGATCCTGGCGGGCGGCATCGCCATCGTGTCGATCTTCGCGGCGGTCGCGACGGTGTGGACATGACCGAGGCGCCCACCTACTACTCCGAGCGCACCGCGCTGGCCTGGCGGCGCACCGCCATCGCCGCCATGGGCACCTCGGGCTTGTTCGTGAACCACGCGGTCGTCAGCGGCTGGCGGCCGGCGGCCATCGGTCCCGCGCTGGCGGCGGTCGGGCTGCTGTTCCTGGCGGGGATCAGCTTCGCGCGCAACAACTCCCTGCACCACGGGCATCGCGCGCACGGGCCGCGCGCCATCGCCATGGCCACGGTGGTGGTCCTGATCGTGTGCGTGGTGTCCGTGTTCATCGCGCTCTTCATCCCCGGCGCACCTCCGGCTACCACGTAGGCGGGTGGGTCGAGACGACTCGGGCAGGGGCCGGAACCCGTTCGGACGCCACGGAATCCGGAAGGTCGGTTCAGTTCGCGGGTGTGAGCAGGGTGGTGAGGGTGCGGCGGACCGCCTCGGACGCGGCCCGCGCCGACAGCCCGCGCCGGTCGATCAGATGGTGACGGTAGGGCCAGCCGATGGTGGCGTCGAGCAGGTCGAGCAACTGTTCACCGGTGTCGGCGGCCAGTTCGGGGGCGAAGCCGCGGGCCAGCGCCTCGCGAATCCGCTTGTCGGTCAGCCGCATCCGTTCATCGACCGCCGGCGTGCGCAGTGACTCGATCAGGCCCAGCACCCGCGGCTCGCGCTGCAACCGGAAGATCGCTTCGCCCTGCCGCACCACCGCGTCGATGCGCTGCTCCAGCGGCCGGTCCGGATCGATGTCCGCGATCAGCGCCTCGACCTGCTCGGATTGCTGGTCCACCGCGGCCGTGAGCAGCGCGGTCCGGGACGGGAAGTGCACGAAGATACTGCGTTCGGACACCCCGGCCCGCTCGGCGATATCGCGGGTGGTGGGGTCGAACTCGCCCTCGTGCACCGCCGACAGCAAGCCATCGATGATGGCCCTGCGGGTCTGCGGCGGATTGCGCCGGCGCCGCGGGCCGTCGCCTTTGCCCTCGCTCATGGGGAGAATCCGATCACATCGGGCCGGGCCGCTCACGCGCAGGTCCCGGCGTATGGGTCAGGTCACACGGCCACAATATTGCAGTGTTACTGCAATAGCGAGGTAGGCTGAGGCTCGGGCCAGAAGGTTGGCGAATATTCAGCTAACGATCTTGCTACGCACGTCAGCCGGATGGAGACAGGAGCGCGCCGATGACCGAGAACAACCGCACGGACCACGGGGACACCACGCAGGGCCGATTCACGGTGTCCCGACGCGGGGTATTCGGGGTGGGCGCGGCGGCGCTGGCGGTGGTCGGCGTCGGCGCGGCCGTGACCGGCTGCGACAGCAACAGTGACAACGGATCCGCCGCCGAGAAGACGTCCGAGAATCCGGTCGATCCCAGCGGTCACATCACCGATCAGCACTTGAAGGCGCGGTCCTCGCTGCCGTTCTCCGACACCCAGGATTTCGCCGACACCGACAAGGGTTTCATCGCCAGGCTGCAACCCGACCGGGTCACCGACGCCAAGGGCAACGTCGTCTGGGACAACGATTCCTACGGCTTCCTGCAGGGCAGCTGTCCCAACTCGGTGCACCCGTCGCTGTGGCGGCAGTCGCAGCTGGTGGTGAAACAGGGCCTCTACGAAGTGGTTCCGGGCATCTACCAGATCCGCGGCCTGGACCTGTCGAACATGACGATCATCGAGGGCGCCAGCGGCGTCATCGTCATCGACCCGCTGATCTCCACCGAGACCGCCAAGGCGGGCATGGACCTGTACTTCGCCAACCGCGGGCACAAACCCGTCACCGGCATGATCTACACCCATTCCCATGTCGACCACTTCGGCGGCGCGCTGGGCGTCATCACCGCCGAAGACGCTGCCTCGGGCCGCATTCCGGTGCTCGCCCCGCAGGGTTTCGTCGAACACGCGGTCGCGGAGAACATCTTCGCGGGCACCGCCATGGCGCGCCGCTCGGCCTACATGTACGGCGCGGCCCTGCCGCGCGGGGACAAGGGCCAGGTCGGCGCGGGCCTGGGCATGACCACCTCCACCGGCACCGTGAGCCTCGTCCCGCCCAACCGCGACATCACCCGCACCGGGCAGGAGGAGACCATTGACGGGGTGCGCATGGTCTTCCAGATCACGCCCGGCACCGAGGCCCCCTCGGAGATGAACTTCTACTTCCCGGACTTCCGGGCCATGTGCATGGCCGAGAACGCCACCCACACCCTGCACAACCTGCTCACCCTGCGCGGCGCGCTGGTTCGCGACGCGCACGTGTGGTCGCAGTACCTGACCGAGACCATCACCATGTTCGCCGGCGTCTCCGATGTCGCGTTCGCCTCGCACCACTGGCCCACCTGGGGGTCGGACAAGCTCACCGAATGGCTGTCGCTGCAACGCGATACCTACGCCTACCTGCACGACCAGACCCTGCGCATGCTCAATCAGGGCTACACCGGCATCGAGATCGCCGAGCAGATCCAGATGCCGCCCGCCATCGAGCAGAAGTGGTACAACCACGGCTATTACGGGTCGGTCAGCCACGACGTGAAAGCCGTGTACCAGCGCTACATGGGCTGGTTCGACGGCAATCCCGCGCATCTGTGGGAGCACCCGCCGGTCGAGTCGGGCAAGCGGCACGTGGACGCCATGGGCGGCGCGAGCGGCGTGCTGAAGGTGGCCCGCAAGGCCTACTCCGACGGCGACTACCGCTGGTGCGTCCAGGTGCTCAACTACCTGATCTTCGCCGAGCCGGACAACGAGAAGGCGAAGATGTTGCAGGCCAGCGCCTTCGAGCAGCTCGGCTACGGCTCCGAGAACGGCACCTGGCGCAATTTCTTCCTCTCCGGCGCCTACGAGTTGCGCAACGGCAACTTCGGCACCCCGACCAAGGCCAACTCGGCGTCGATGATCAGCGCGCTGAGCGTGGACCAGGTCTTCGACGCCGCGGCCTTCCAGATCAACGGGCCCAAGGCGTGGGGCCTGCACCTGGTCAACGACTGGGTGATCCCGGAGGAGAACAAGACCTACCGCACCGAACTGCGCAACGGCGTGCTCATCCACTACGTGGTGCCACCGGACTTCAAGGGCCCGGCCGCCGACGCGACCTTCACCCTGCCGCGCCTCGAACTCATCGCGGTGATGACGCGCAGCAAGGACTTCGTGAAGGAGGTCGCCTCCGGGGCGATCAAGGCCACCGGTGATCCGGCCAAGCTGAAGCAGCTCGTGGACGTGATGGACAAGCCCGACCCCAACTTCAACATCGTCACGCCCTGATCGCGGGTGGATATGGCAGAGTCCCTCTCACTTGTTCGACGAGAGTGGGAGTGGCTGTGCGGAATCGACTGCGGAACGCGGTGGTCGTCGGGTGTCTGGCGATCGCCGCGACCGTGCCGGGGACGGCGGGCGCGGAGCCCGATGCGGCCGGTGGCGCCATCGCCGACACCGCGGCGCAGCTGACCGCCGCGACCACCGTCGACGCGTCGAAAGTGGTGAGCGCGGACATCGTCGACGACCGCAACCTGTCGCTCGAGGTGTACTCGGCGGCCATGGACAAGACGGTGCACCTGGACGTGCTGCGCCCCGGCGACACCTCGAAGCCGCGACCCACCCTGTACCTGTTCAACGGCACCGACGCCGGCTACGGCGTGAAGAACTGGAAGACCCAGGTGCCGGAGGTCTTCGACTTCCTCGGCGCCAAGGACGTCAATGTCGTGGTCCCCACCGGCGGCCTGGCCAGCTACTACACCGACTGGCGCGCACCGGATCCGCAGCTGGGGCTCAACAAGTGGAAGACCTTCTTCACCGAGGAACTGCCCCCGCTGATCGACGCGGGCCTGCGCACCAACGGCCGCAATGCCATTGCGGCGGTGTCGATGTCGGCGACCCCGGCGCTGAATCTCGCCCTCGCCAAGCCGGGCCTGTTCCGGGCAGCGGCCACCTACAGCGGCTGCGTGCAGACCAGCGACCCGATCGGCCAGGCGTTCGCACGGATCGTCGTCGCCAGTGAGGGCGGCAACGCCGAGAATATGTACGGCCCGTCCGACGACCCGATGTGGGCGGACAACGACCCGTACCTGCACGCCGAGCGGCTGCGCGGCATGGAGCTCTACCTGTCGGCGGGCAACGGCCTGCCCGGGCAGTACGACGTGGTCGACGGCAAGTACGTTATCTACCCGGGCGCGCTCGGCTTGATGGTGCACATGATCTACGACGGCACCATCGAGGCCGCCACCGGTTACTGCACCCGCAACCTCGCCGCCAAGCTCACCGAACTCGGCATTCCGGCCACCGTGGACCTGCCGGCCAACGGCACCCACTCCTGGGGCGTGTTCCGCGACGAACTGCTGAAGTCCTGGCCGGTGCTGGCCAAGGGACTGGACCTGCCCGCCTGATCAGGACCGATGCGGGGCACCGGCCTTCGCGGCGAGCAGGTCGGATTCGGCTGCGACGGCGGCGCGTTCGACGGTCATCAGACTCTCGGAGTGGTGTTCGGCGTAGTACTTGGCCGCGCCGCCGTTCAGGCCGAACAGGGACTTGCTCCACAGCAGCCAGATCACCGCGGCCAGGTTCACCAGCAGCGCGGCCACCCGCAGGAAGGTGACCTTCTCGGTCAACTCGTACACCTCGAGCGGCAGGAACAGGCTGGTGGCCACCACCGCGAAGTACTCGCCCCAGCGCTTGACCAGCCACAGGCCCACGGCCTCGACGAGCTGGATGGTGGCGTAGGCGAACAGCGCGACCGCGATCCAGATCAGAATCGTCGGCGAGAGCGTGAAGGCCGTGTCGATGCCCCGGATGATCTTGGAATGGTCTGGGTTGAAACCGATCTGGTCGGCCAGCTGGCGGATGAGCGGAAGATCCTTGTCCCAGCTGGCCTTCCAGTGCTCGCGCGAACCGCGCAGCTTCAGCACGCCCGCGCCGAGCAGGATCAGCACCAGCGCGCGGCCGACCCGCTCGGCCGCCAGCAGTCGCATGATGATGCGGTCGCGCAACAGGTGCCCGCGCGGCACCTCCGGCGCGTCGTCGGCGGGACCGCTGCGGCGCGGCTCGCCCGGCACGAAATCGCCGCAGCGCAGACAGCGCCAGGATTCGCCCGCCGGGGTGGCGACGTGGAGTCGTGCCTTCAGCTCGGGCTCGGTCGGGGCGTAGGTCTCGTGCCCTCGGGCGGCGCAGGTCCAGAGACTGAAGTCCATGCGCTGGAGCGTACCCAGGCCCCGCGACAGCCGCCGCGGAACACGGCCGGGGCGCGCGGTCAGCCCGCGAGCGAGCGCAGCTGGTCGAGATAGGTTCTGGTGCGCGGATCTCCGGGGAAGCGCGCGACCATCTCCCGGGCCGCCTCGCCCGCGATCCACATGAGCGAGGGCAGCGAGCGCCGCTTGCCGGTGAAGGCGCGCATGCCCTCGTCCAGTGCGAGTTCCAGATTGCGATCGCGCACCGCGACCACGGCCAGGGTCAGATGCGCCTCGGACACCCGCATGGGTTTGCGGATACTGCCGTCGGGGCGGGTGGAGGTCGCGATCACCTGGCGGGCATAGGTTTCCGCGAGCCGGTCGTCCCCGGCGACCCGGCAGCAGTCCATGGCGTAGAAGTCGAACTTCTGCGGATCCACCACGAAGTGGTTCTCCAGATTGGCCGGGTGCTCGATCGCCTCGAGGATCGAACGGCCCTGGGTGAGCGCCTTTTCCACCTCGCGGCGGTCACCCAGGCGGGCCCAGGCCTTGGCGCGCTGGGCGGCCAGCTGGACACCCACGCCCAAGTGGCCGGTGGTGGCGTACGCGGCCTCGGCCGCGTCGATGGCGCCCTTGTAGTTGGCCTGGGTGAGGGCGAACCACGCGGCCATTTCCGCTCCCCAGCCGATGATCTCGGCGTGGTCGGCCTCCTGGCCCAGCGACAGCGCGGCGCGGCGGGTGGCCTCGGCGGCGGTGCGCCAGCCCAGGTCGTAGTCGACACAGCCGACCAGCAGGGCGACCCATCCGGCCAGCACCAGCACCTCGCGATGTTGGGCCAGTGTGAGTCTGCCGTCCAGCAGCGAGGTGATGCGGCGCAGCCAGGCGGTGCCCTCGGCGTGCAGTTCGTGCGGATCGGCGCACGGGTAGTCCGAGCAGAGCCGGTCGGCGGTGATGCGGATGGCGTCCAGCGTGGAAGCCGACACATCGGACATTCGTAGCCGCCCAATGAATTCCAGGGTGTCCAGTCCGGTTGCCGAGAGCATCTCGTCGTCCCGATTGGGCCGGGTCTTGGGGAAGAACGCCGCCGTCACGGTGTCGAAAGAGGCGGCGATGATCGGGGCGTAGAAATCGTCGGGCCGCGATTCCCCGGATTCCCAACGCCGCCAGTTACGTAAGAGTGTGCTGTCGGTGGGGAGGTTGTGGCTCGACTTGGCGCGCATCGCGCGCACCGCGTCGGCTTGTGACCACCCCCGAGCATCACGTTCGGCACGCATTCGGACAGCCCAGACAGGTCGATCGTCACCGGCGGACACGAGTTGTAGTATCTCACCAGTTAACGGCGGATGGACCCGGATAGGGCATCTGGATGTCAGTGGGTTGACATCTGCAATTGCATTCGCAAAAACGCCAAACTGTTTACCAGGGCACACATCAGGACAGCGATCCCCAATCCAACGGAGGTTCGGGTGGAAGCGTTGATCTATGGGTACGTGCGTGACGATTTGGCCGACGGCCGCAGCGACGAGCTGGAGAACGCCATGTGCGGACTCGCTCAGTCCGCGGGCCTCTGCTTCGCCGCCACCTTCCATGAATCGACCGCCGGCGATGGCACCGCGTTCGCGGAGCTGACCGCCGAACTCAAACGGGCCGACGCTCACCACGTGGTGGTGCCGTCGCTCGAACACCTTGCGGGGCAGACCATTCCGCGTGACTTATTGATCGCGAAACTGGCCCACGAGGCTTCCGCCCAGGTCTGGACCGTCGAGCACTAGCTCGGCACAGCGCCCGAAAAGCCGCCGCACCCGCGTCGAGAATGCGGGTGCGGCAATGATTTTCGAGCTATTTCGGGACATTCACCCTGAAGCGGACATGCCTGAAGCGGACATAGTGGGATGAAGGGGTCAGAGGCCGAAGCCACCCCGACCACGACGGCGCAGGTACTTCTCGAACTCGGCGGCGATCGCGTCGCCGTCGATCTTGGCCATCGCGTCGTTGATGTCGACCTCGGCGTCGCCGCGCTCCTCGAGCGAGCGCACGTACTCCGCGATCTCCTCGTCGCCCGCGGTCATCTCGTTGACCGCGACCTCCCACTCCTCGGACTGCTCGGGCAGCGCGCCCAGCGGCACCTCCACATCGAGCACGTCCTCGACCCGGTGCAGCAGCGCGATGATCGCCTTCGGGTTGGGCGGCTGCGACACATAGTGCGGCACCGCGGCCCAGAAGGAGATGGCCGGCACACCCGCGCGCACGCACGCGTCCTGCAGCACCCCGGTGATACCGGTCGGTCCCTCGTAGCGGGTCTGCTCGAGGTTGAAGCGCTCCGCGGCTTCCTTGTTATAAGCGGTCCCCGTGACCGGAACCGGCCGCGTGTGCGGGGTATCGGCCAGTAATGCGCCGAGGATCACCACCGTGGACACCCCGAGCTGTTCCACGAACTCGAGAATGTCATTGCAGAAGCTGCGCCACCGCATATTCGGTTCCACCCCGCGCAGCAGCACTACGTCCCGGTCACTGCCGGGGGGAGAACAGACCGAGAGCATGGCCGAGGGCCAGACGATCTCGCGCGTCACACCGTCGACCTGGCGCACGGTCGGGCGGTTGACCTGATAGTCGTAGTAGTCCTCGGAATCGAGCTCGGCCAGCGGCTGGGAGTCCCAGATCAGTTCCAGATGTTCGACCGCGCCACTGGCGGCGTCGGCGGCATCGTTCCAGCCTTCGAAGGCGGCCACGAGCACCGGATCCCGCAGCGTGGGCAGGTCCGATTCGGGTGGCACCGGGGATTCACTGGCGTTCACCCGGTCAGCCTAGTGTGTGGAAAGACCCCGTGTGCATGCGACGCACAGAGTTCGATCGCCCTCCGCTACGCTCCGGGCGGTTCGCGGCCCCGAAGTCTCGATTCTTCCTTCCCTCCGCTGCGCTCCTCCGCTCCACTCGGTCCAGAATCGAGACGGCCGCGAACGTGCGAGTCTCGCCGCGACACCACACCGACGCGGGGATTGTCGCTGCTTCCCACTACTCTTGAGTACATGTCTGTACGCAGCCGCGCCGAATTCGACACCACCTTCTTGGACACGCTCAGACAGCGTGTCGTTATCGGGGACGGTGCGATGGGCACGATGCTACAGGCCGCGGATCTCACCCTCGACGATTTCCGCGGCCTCGAGGGTTGCAACGAAATTCTCAACGAAACCCGCCCCGACGTGCTGCGACACATCCACCGCGCCTACTTCGAGGCCGGTGCCGACGCCGTCGAGACGAACACCTTCGGCTGCAATCTGCCCAACCTCGCCGACTACGACATCGCCGACCGCATCCGCGATCTGTCCGAGCGCGGCACCCGTCTGGCCCGCGAGGTCGCCGACGAGATGGGCAAGTCCGTCGACGGCACCCCGCGCTACGTGCTGGGCTCGATGGGCCCCGGCACCAAGCTGCCCACCCTGGGCCACGCACCCTACGTCTCGCTGCGCGACGCCTACACCGAGGCCGCGCTCGGCATGCTCGACGGCGGCGCCGACGCCATCCTCATCGAGACCTGCCAGGACCTGCTGCAGGTCAAGGCCGCGGTCACCGGCAGCCACAACGCCATGCTGAAGGCGGGCCGCCGGATCCCGATCATCACCCACGTCACTATGGAGACCACCGGCACCATGCTGGTCGGCTCCGAGATCGGCGCCGCGCTGACCGCGCTGGAGAAGCTCGGCATCGACATGATCGGGCTGAACTGCGCCACCGGCCCGGACGAGATGAGCGAGCACCTGCGCCATCTGTCCAAGCACGCGCAGCTGCCGGTGTCGGTGATGCCGAACGCCGGCCTGCCGGTGCTGGGCGCCAAGGGCGCGGAGTACCCGCTGACCGCGGAGGAGCTGGCCGTCTCCATGAGCCAGTTCGTGTCCGAGTTCGGGCTGTCGCTGGTGGGCGGCTGCTGCGGCACCACCCCCGAGCACATCCGCCAGGTCGCCGAGGCGGTGCGCGAGACCGAGCAGGCCAAGCGCAATCCGGTGCACGAGCCGAGCGTGTCCTCGATCTACTCCTCGGTCCCGTTCGAGCAGGACGCCTCGATCCTGATGATCGGTGAGCGCACGAACGCCAACGGCTCCAAGGCCTTCCGTGACGCCATGCTGGCCGGTGACTGGCAGAAGTGTCTCGACATCGCCAAGGACCAGACCCGCGACGGCGCGCACATGCTCGACCTGTGCGTCGACTACGTGGGCCGCGACGGCACCGCCGACATGAGCGAGCTGGCCTCGCGCCTGGCCACGGCGTCGACGCTGCCGATCATGCTGGACTCCACCGAAACCCCGGTGCTGAAGGCCGGTCTGGAGCACCTGGGCGGGCGTTGCGCCATCAACTCGGTCAACTACGAGGACGGCGCGGGCCCGGATTCGCGGTTCCAGCAGACCATGGCGCTGGTCGCCGAGCACGGCGCGGCCGTGGTCGCGCTGACCATCGACGAGGAGGGGCAGGCCCGCACCGCCGAGCACAAGGTGGCCATCGCCGAGCGGCTGATCGCCGACATCACCGGCAACTGGGGCCTGGACGAGTCCGACATCATCATCGACACGCTGACCTTCACCCTGGGCACCGGCCAGGAGGAGTCGCGCCGCGACGGTGTCGAAACCATCGAGGCCATCCGCGAACTCAAGAAGCGGCATCCGGAAGTGCAGACCACGCTGGGTCTTTCGAACATCTCCTTCGGCCTGAACCCGGCCGCGCGGCAGGTGCTGAACTCGGTGTTCATGCACGAGTGCGTCGAGGCCGGTCTGGATTCGGCGATCGTGCACGCCTCCAAGATCCTGCCGATGGCGCGGATTCCCGAGGAGCAGCGCCAGACCGCTCTCGATCTGGTCTACGACCGCCGCACCGAGGGCTACGACCCACTGCAGAAGCTGATGGCGCTGTTCGAAGGCGTGTCGACCGCCTCCTCCAAGGCGTCACGCGCCGAGGAGCTGGCGGCGCTGCCGTTGTTCGAGCGGCTCGCGCGACGCATCGTCGATGGCGAGAAGGCCGGGATGGAAGCCGATCTCGACGAGGCGATGGCGCAGGTGCCGCCGCTGCAGATCATCAACGAGACGCTGCTGTCGGGCATGAAGACCGTCGGCGAGCTGTTCGGTTCGGGACAGATGCAGCTGCCCTTCGTGCTGCAGTCCGCCGAGACCATGAAGACCGCGGTCGCCTACCTGGAGCCGCATATGGAGGCCACCGACGATTCGGGCAAGGGCCGCATCGTGCTGGCCACCGTCAAGGGCGATGTGCACGACATCGGCAAGAACCTGGTCGACATCATCCTGTCCAACAATGGCTACGAGGTCGTCAATCTCGGTATCAAGCAGCCGATCTCGACCATCCTCGACGCCGCCGTGGACAAGAAGGCCGACGTGATCGGCATGTCCGGGCTGCTGGTGAAGTCCACCGTGGTGATGAAGGAGAACCTCGAGGAGCTCAACTCCCGCGGTGTCGCCGAGCAGTTCCCGGTGCTCCTCGGCGGTGCGGCGCTGACCCGCGCGTACGTGGAGAACGATCTCACCGAGGTCTACGCCGGCGATGTGCACTACGCGCGCGACGCCTTCGAGGGCCTGCACCTGATGGACGAGATCATGACTCGTAAGCGGGGCGGCGGGCTGGATCCGAATTCGCCCGAGGCCATCGCCGAACGGGAGAAGGCCGCCGAGCGCAAGGCGCGGCATGAGCGTTCCAAGCGCATCGCCGCAGAGCGCAAGGCCGCCGAGGCGCCGGTCGTTGTGCCCGAGCGCTCCGATGTGGCCGCGGACCTGCCGGTGCCGACGCCGCCGTTCTGGGGCTCGCGCATCATCAAGGGTCTGTCGCTGAGCGAATACTCCGGGCTGCTCGACGAGCGGGCGCTGTTCCTGGGGCAGTGGGGCCTGCGCGGGCAGCGCGGCGTCGAGGGCCAGTCCTACGAGGACCTGGTGGAGACCGAAGGCCGTCCGCGCCTGCGGTATTGGCTGGACCGGCTGATCGCCGAGGGTGTGCTGCAGCACGCCGCGGTGGTGTACGGGTACTTCCCGGCGGTGTCCGAGGGCGACGATGTGATTGTTCTCACCGAGCCGAAACCCGATGCGCCGGAACGCTTCCGGTTCACATTCCCGCGTCAGCAACGCGACCGGTTCCTCTGCATCGCCGACTTCATCCGCTCGCGTGAGCGCGCGCTGGAGACCGGCCAGGTGGATGTGATGCCGTTCCAGCTGGTCACCATGGGCCAGCCCATCGCGGACTTCGCCAACGTCCTGTTCAAGGAGGACAACTACCGCGACTACCTCGAGGTGCACGGCATCGGCGTGCAGCTCACCGAGGCGCTCGCGGAGTTTTGGCACCGCCGCATCCGGGAAGAACTCACTCTGGACGGACATTCCGTCGCCGACGAGGACCCCGCCGATGTGCTCGACTACTTCAAACTCGGCTACCGTGGCGCACGGTACTCGTTCGGTTACGGGGCCTGCCCGGAACTGGAGGATCGGGCCAAGCTCGTGGAGTTGTTGGACGCCAATCGAATCGGCGTGATTCTCTCCGAGGAGCTTCAGCTGCATCCGGAGCAGTCGACCGACGCGTTCGTGCTGCTGCACCCGGAAGCCAAGTACTTCAACGCTTAATATCTTCACCAGGTTTCGGGCTTTCGCGCAGGGTGGCAGGGCGCCCGGCGCGAAAAGCCAGCAGGAGGGGTACAACCACATGAGCTCAGACCGGCTGATTGCGGGGCGGTACCGACTAACGGAACCGATCGGCACCGGTGCGATGGGGGTCGTGTGGCGCGCGACCGACGTTCGGCTGCGACGCACCGTCGCGGTCAAGCAGCTGCTGCTGACGCCGGGCCTGACCCGGTCGCAGGCCGTGGAGGCCAGGATGCGGGCGATGCGTGAGGGGCGCATCGCCGCGCGCCTGCACCACCCCAATGCCGTCACCGTGTTCGACGTGGCCGAGGAGGACGGCCAGCCCTGGCTGGTCATGGAGTACGTGAACGCGGCCAGCCTGGCCGCGCTCATGCGGGAGAAGGGGCAGCTGCCGCCGGTCGAGGTGGCGCGGATCGGGGCCAAGGTCGCCGAGGCACTGGCCGCGGCCCACAAGGCCGGCATCGTGCACCGCGATGTCAAGCCCGCCAATATCCTTGTCGCCGACGACGGGACGGTGAAGATCACCGACTTCGGCATCTCCCGGGCCACCGGCGACGTGACCGTCACCTCCACGGGGTTCCTGGCGGGCACTCCTGCCTACCTCTCGCCCGAGGTGGCGCGCGGGGAGAACCCGGAACCGACCTCCGACGTCTTCGCGCTGGGCTCGACGCTGTACGCGGCTGTGGAAGGCAAGCCGCCCTTCGGGGAGGGCGACAATCCGCTGGCCGTACTGCATTCGGTGGCGCGGGCGCAGGTGCCGCGGCCCGCGCACGCCGCGACCCTCGCGCCGGTGCTGATGGATCTGCTCGCCGCCGACGGGGCGGACCGGCCTACCATGGAACAGGCCGCCGAACGGCTGCACGCGGTCGCCGAGGGGCGGGCTCCGGCGGTTCCGGTCCAGCCGACCAAGGTGCTGCCATCGGTGAATACCGTTGCCGCCGTGGACACTTCGGCGGCCACGACCGTGCTGCCGGGCTCTCGGACGGGTGCGCCGAGCAATGCGGCCGACCCCACCGTGCACGTCGACATGTCCACGGGCGGGCGTGGCACCGTGCCGCCGCCCGGAATCGGCTCGGGTGCGAGAACCGGTGGCGGGGAAGGCAATCCGCGACAGCTGGTGCTGGTGGCGGTCGGCGTCGTCGGCGCGATCGTGCTGGCGACCGTGATCGCCTTGGCGGTCAACAGCAACGGCGGTGGTGGCGGCACGCCGCAGGCGGACAAGGGTGGGTCGGTGTCGGCCCCGGCGTCGATCCCGGCCACCTCGCCGGAGAACCTCGGCGCGGCCGACGGCGGGCAGCAGCCCACCAGCGGCGCGGGCGCGACCACCCAGGCCCCGACCACCACCCCCGCCACGTCCTCGTCGGCGGCCCCGAGTTCCTCCGCGCACCCGACGACGACCCCGCTCACCACGACTCCGGCCGGTCCGCCGTCGGCCGCCTCGGTCACCTCGTTCATCCAGAGTTACTACGGCATGCTGCCCGGCAATGTCAGCGGCGCGTGGTCGATGCTGTCACCGGGCTATCAGTCCGCCACCGGCGGCTACAACAGCTACGCCCAGTTCTGGGGCGGCATCCGGTCGGTGAGCGTGGGCGCGGTGACGCCACAGGGCGACAATCGCGCGGTGGTCGCGCTCACCTACGTGTCCAAGTCGGGGCAGGTGTCCACCGAGAACCGCTGGATCCAGACCGACTCCTCGGGCGGGCGGCTGATGATCGCGGCGTCCGGGCTGTGACCGCGCGGCTCTACGGGGTGACCGCGCCCCGATAGGCTGGACCGGCTCCGTCCGGGCGGAGCCGGCGCGCCCGGGCACGAGAGCACCGGTGTCGCGTCGAGGGCGTAGGTGCCGGGTGCGCCGAGTCCGCACGGACACCGATGGAGTTGCCTGCGGGGTCGGCGGATTCGACACGGGTCAGGGTTGGCGGAAGGAGTTCGGGTCGGTGGCGCGGTTGGACGCGGTGTTGTGGGATATGGACGGAACGCTGCTGGACTCGGAGAAGCTCTGGGACATGGCACTGCGGGAGCTGGCGGGGGAGTACGGGCGCGCGCTGACCGACGCGGTGCGGCACGCGCTGATCGGGGCGTCCGGGCCGAACGCGTACCGCATCTTGTTCGAGGGGCTCGGCATCGACCACACCCCCGAGGCGGTCGAGCAGGCCTCGGAATGGATGGAAGCGCGGGTTACCGAGCTGTTCCAGGGTCCGGTGCCGTGGCGGCCGGGTGCGCGGGAAGCCCTCGATCTGTTGCGGGCGGCCGGGGTGCCGATGGCCTTGGTGACCAATACCAAGCGGTCGCTGGCCGAGTACGGGCTCGACACCATCGGTCGTGAGTACTTCGGGGCCACCGTGTGCGCCGACGAGGTGCCGCACGGCAAACCCGCGCCGGACGTGTACCTGCGGGCCGCGCGCCTGCTCGGTGTCACACCCGAATTCACCGTGGCCATCGAGGATTCGCCGACCGGATCGATCGCGGCGCAGGAAGCCGGATGCGCGCTGCTGGTGGTGCCGTGCGAGGTCCCGGTGCCGGACGCGCCCGGCCGCACCTTCCGCGACAGCTTGGTCGGGCTCGAACTCGCGCACCTGAATGACCTCGTGCGCGCGAATCCCTGACCCGTTCCCATTCGTCCAAGGCGGGCCGGTCCGGGTCGCCTACCCTGCGGATATGGACAAGGTGCTGGAATCGCTGCGCGGCGTGTGCGCCGGGCTGCCCGAGGTGAGCGAACGCGTCAGCCACGGCGAACCCGCGTGGTTCGCGGGCGGGAAGAAGATGTTCGTCATGTTCGCCGACCACCACCACGACGAACGGGTCGGATTCTGGTGCGCCGCACCGGCCGGGGTGCAGGCGGACCTGGTGGCGGCCGAGCCCGGACGGTTCTACCGGCCGCCGTACGTGGGCCATCGCGGATGGCTCGGAGTGTATCTGGACGTCGACGTGGACTGGGACGAGATCACCGAGATCGTCGAGGACGCCTACCGGACGGTAGCGGCGAAACGCCTGATCGCGGAACTGGATCGGCGCATCGCCGCTGGACGGGAATTCTGGATCGCCAGATAGCCCGAGCCCTCCCGGCGGAAGGCGTCCACCCGGTTCCCGAGAGCGGAGTGGACAGGGCGTATCTGGGCAGCGAGGGGGCGATCACATGGAAGGCCGGGCCCTCGGCCGGATCGGTGAGCAGGCCGATCAGGCCCAGGAATTCGGCGACCGAGCTCGGGAATCCGTGGGTGATCAGCAGCGGGCGCGCGGCCGGGCGCGGCGAGCGGACGTGCAGGAAGTGGATGTTCTGGCCGTCGATCTCGGTGGTGAACCGGGGGAAGGCGTTGAGCTTCGCTTCCTGCGCCCATCCATCGAATTCGGTGCGCCGGTACCGGGCGAGCTCGCGCAGCCGGGCCTCGGGGATGCCGCGCTCCCAGCCGGTGCTCACTCCCCGCGAAAATGCGCGTCCAGCACCGGAACCGGATCCAGCTCCGACACCAGATGCCCCGCATTGCAGTGATCGGTCAGATCCTTCCCGTCCCGCGCCTGCACCACCCGCACCTGGGCCACCACATCGACCAGCGACTCCGCCACGCGCGCCGCGTGGCGATACCCCGGCGCATCCCGATCCGCCACCACCCACACCCGGCGCGCGCCCCGCAGCCATTCCGCGTGCTCCCGATACCACCCGCTCGCACCCCCGGCATTGCAGGTGGCCGTCAACCCCGCCCGCGTCGCGGTCAACACATCCGCCTCGCCCTCGCACACGAAGATGTCGCGCCCCTCCGCCACCGCCTCGATCACTTCCGGCAGATGGAACGGCAGCCGCGCGAAACCCCCTGATTCCCACCCGTTCTCGGTCAGCCGCCGTTGATAGAACGACTTCACATACCCCTGCCGATGCAACGTCCGTACCCGCACCACGCACCCGGCGGCACTCCCGTCCGGCCGCCGATACACATACGCCGCCATTCGCCGCGGCCTCCCGATCGGCGGCCCGACGTCCTTCCGATGCACCGAAAGCGCCAGCCCCGCAGCGAGAATTGCCCGATCCGCGACGGCCGGCTCCGGTGCGCTCCGCCGCTGTCCCGTCCTCGGCTCCGGGGGCGCGTCGAACAGATCCCGCACCCGCAATCCGATGCGCGCCAACACCTCCACATCCGAGCATCCGGCGAAGCACCGCACGACCGTCCGCTGCCGCGACAGGTTGTAGACCACCCCCAGCGAGGCCCGATGCCGCCGTCCGTCCGCCTCGTGCACCGGGCACAGGTAGGTCGTCCACTCGGTCCCGCGCTTCCCCGGTCCGGACACCCGATTCAGTGCCCGGTTGACGGTCTCCCACGATCCGTGACTGTCCATGCGACCGGTCCTCTCACTACCGGTGTACCTCTTTGAACGCGGCTGTCAAGCGGCGTGCGACACGTTGCCTCGCGGTGCCAATACCACATCAAAACTGGTGGGGCGCAGGAAAAGTGGCAATTCACAATCGGGGAGCTTTTCGGGCGTGTCGGGCGGTCGGTTCGTAAGAATGGGCCCATGGTTGCGGTTGGGCAGGGGAGCGTGCCGGGGGTGGATGTCGGGCGGTATCCACTGGATTCGCCGGGGAGTGACGGGTGGCTGCGGGCGGTGGAGGGGGCGCGGGCCGAGCTGGCGGCGGGGGGATGTTGCGTCCTGCGCGGGTTCATCCGGCCCGAGCTGGTGGAGACGCTGCGGAGTGAAGGGGAGGAGCTGGCTCCGCGGGCGCACTACACCGTCGAGAACGTCAACGCGTACAACATTCCCTTCGACGCGGGGCTGCCCACCGATCATCCGGGGCGGATCGTGCTGCGGCGTGGAAACGCGTTCGTCGCACGGGATCTCATTCCGCGTGAGGCGTTGATCCATCGGCTCTACGGCGACACCCGGTTCCAGCGGTTCGTGGCCGACTGCTTCGGGCTGGCCGAACTGCACGAGTACAGCGATCCGCTGGCGGGACTGTGCCTCAATGTGGTCGCCCCGGGGCAGTCGCATCCGTGGCACTTCGACACCAACGAATTCACCGTCAGCATGCTCACCCAGGAGCCGGAAGACGGTGGGGTGTTCGAGTATTGCCCGGGCATCCGGTCGCGGGAGGCGGAGAACTTCGCCGACGTGCGCGCCGTGCTCACCGGCGACGGGGAACGGCTTATCCGCCGGCTGGCCCTGCGGCCCGGCGATCTGCAGTTGTTCCAGGGAAGGTTCTCGTTGCACCGGGTCGCACCGGTACACGGTGCGGTGCAACGGCATTCGGCGATCTTCGCCTACAGCGACAGTCCGGGACTGATCGGCACCGCCGAACGGACCCGGCAGCTGTTCGGGCGGGTGACACCGGATCATCTGGCGGTCGGCGAGATCCGCGGCGACCGATTGCTCGACTGAGAGGGGACCAGCGCGTGCCGGTTTCGTTACACAGTTCCACCGGAAAAGCCTCCTTCGACGACATCTACGATCGGCCCGATCCCCGCCAGTACTACGCCCGCATGGCCGAATTGGACTACCAGATACCGGAATTGGCGAAGCCGCACTTCCAGAAACTGCTCGACGAATACCGGTCCGCCACCGGCATCGCCACCCCCGCGGTCCTCGACCTCGGCTGCTCCTACGGCGTCAACGCGGCCCTACTGCGTCTCGACACCACCATGACCGAACTGTCCGGGCACTACCGCGGCCGCGACGGTGACGACACCGCCGCCCTGCTCGACCGGGACCGCACCCTGCTGCGCTCCGGCGACCGGCTGCCCGGAGTCCGCTTCATCGGCATGGACGCCTCCCGCCCCGCCCTCGACTACGGCCACGCCGCGGGCTTCCTCGACGAGGTCGTGCACGCCGACCTGGAATCGGCCGAACCCACCGAAGCCCAGCGGCAGACGCTGGCCGGGGCCGACCTGATCATCTCCACCGGCTGCGTCGGCTACATCACCGAGCGTACCCTGCTGCGGGTGGCCCGCGCCCACGGCGGGAAACTGCCGTGGATGGCGCATTTCGTGCTGCGGATGTTCGCCTTCGACCCGATCGCCGCCCACCTGGAGACCCTCGGCTACCACACCGAACGGGCCCCCGGCGCGTACCGGCAGCGCCGCTTCGCCTCCCCGGACGAACAGACGCGGGTGCTGAACGCCCTGGCGGACAAGGGAATCGACACCGCCGACGCCGAATCCGACGGCTGGCTCTACGCCCAGCTGTACCTGTCGCGGCCGAAACCCGGTACCGAGCGCGAACACTGATCCCGCGGACCCGGAAATCGCGGGATTCACCGCGAAACGGGCGGTACGAGCTACGGTGAAGTCGTGGCACCAGCGAAGATCGTGATCATCGGCGGTGGATTCGCGGGCGTGGAATGCGCCCGCTATCTGGAGCGACGCCTCCGCCCCGAGGAGGCGTTCGTCCAACTCGTCTCCCCGGACGCCGGACTTCTGTATCTGCCGCTGCTGCCGCAGGTCGCCTCCGGCACCCTCAACCCGCGCTCGGTGTCGGTGCCGCTGCGCCGGCTGCTGCGCCGCACCGAAGTGGTGCCCGGCATGGCCGTCGGCGTGGAGCCCGGCACCCGGCGGGTGGTGGTGCGCCGCACCCGCACCTCCGGTGTCGAAACCGCCCTCGAATACGACCATCTCGTCCTGGCGCCCGGCTCCATCACCCGCGTCATGGACGTTCCGGGGTTGCAGGAGCACGGATTCGGCATGAAGACCCTGGCCGAGGCCATGTACCTGCGCGACCACGTGCTGCGGCAGCTGGATATCGCCGCCATGCGCGGCGGCCTCGACGAGGACCAGGAACGGCTGAACTTCGTCACCATCGGCGCGGGCTACGCCGGAACCGAGACCGCCGCCGTCCTCAACAAGGTCTGCCGCGCCGCCGCCGGACGCTTCTTCCCCGAGGTCGAGTCGGGGATGGTGCGCTGGCACCTGGTCACCCGCGGCGACCGCATCATGCCCGAACTCGGCGACAAGCTCGGCGCCGAGGCGAAAAGGATTCTGGCCGAACGCGGCATCGAACTCATCACCGGCGCCTCGGCCGCGGAAGTCACCGCCAACGGCGTGAAACTCACCAACGGCCGATTCATCCCGTCCCGCACGGTGCTGTGGACCGCCGGGGTCGCGCCCAGCCCCCTGGCCGCGCATCTGGGCGCCGAAACCGACAAGGGCCGCATCGTCGCCCAGGCCGACCTGTCGGTCCCGGGCCTGCCCGGCGTGTGGGCACTGGGCGACGCGGCCGCGGTCCCCGACACCGCCGAAGGCGACGGGCAGGTCTGCGCGCCGACCGCGCAGCACGCCATGCGCCAAGGACGGCACCTGGGCAAGAACCTGGTCGCCACGCTGCGCGGCGAAACGCCCGCGCCCTACTGTCATCCGGACCTGGGCATGGTGGTCGACCTGGGCGGGCGCGACGCGCTGGCCCGGCCGCTCGGCCTCGGATTGCGCGGCGTGCCGGCGCAATTCGTGGCGCGCGGCTACCACCTCATGGCGCTGCGTACCATCGTCGCCCGCGCCCGGGTGGCCTTCGATTGGGCCGTGCACGGTCTGGCCGGTGACGACTTCCTGCGCATCGGGTACGCCGACCACAAGGTCCACACCATCGGCGGCTTCGAACAATCCGGGTGCTACCTGCCCGCCAACGAGGTGCCGCGGGTGGTGAAGGAACTCGGCGACCCGGCGTGAACGAAGCCGGCCGGTTCGGGCAAACCGGATAGCCGCATGAAAACTGTTGTCGCGCAGTAAAACCACATCCTGGTCGGTCCGTGGCGGTTTCGCGCGAAAATGTGGCGCCCGGACGGTAACGATGGCAAGAATGGTGGCGTGACCGCCGGGGGACGGTGACACGTGTGCACAGCCAGGCTGCCCCACCCCATCGACCATGAGGACACCCCTTGAGCGACAGCACCTTCGCCTTCGACGAGCAGCTGCCCCGCGTCCCGCTGCCCACCCTGGAGGAGAGCTGCACCCGCTTCCTGCACTGGTGCGCGCCGCTGCTGACCTCCGACGAGTACGCGGCCACCGCCGCCACCGTCGAGGACCTGCTGCGCCCCGAGGGCCCCGCCCGCACCCTGCACGCGGACCTGGAGCGCTTCGACGCCACCCCGGGCGTCGGCAGCTGGCTCGACGAGTTCTGGCCCTCCCGCTACCTGGGCCGCCGCGACCGAATCGCGTTGAACGCCAACTTCTTCTTCCTGTTCCGCGATGACACCGCGCTGGCCGGCTCCACCGGCTCCGAGCAGAGCGAACGCGCCGCCGCCCTGATCTCGGCGGCGGTGAACTACAAGCTGCTCCTGGATGCCGAGCAGATCCCGCCCGCCACCCAGCGCGGCACGCGACTCAATATGGCGCAGAACAAGTTCCTGTTCTCCGAAACGCGCATTCCCGGCGCACCGCAGGACACCGTGCGCGTGCCCTACAGCGACGACTGGCCCGGGCACTCCGAAGCCCGCCACATCGTGGTCTTCTACCGCGGCAACATGTTCCGGATGGACGTCATCGGCGCCGGCGGCGTCCCGCACACCCCCGAGGACCTCACCGACGGCCTGCGCGCGGTCATGAAGGCCGGGGCGCGCCGGGCCGCCACCAGCTCCGCCGCCGGGCACCTCACCACCATGGCGCGCGCCGACTGGGCCCCGCTCTACGCCGCCCTGCGCCCCGCCAACGCCGCGGCCTTCGAGACCATCGAGACCGCGCTGTTCTGCGTCTGCCTCGAGGACTTCGCGCCCCGCGACACCCTGCATGCCTGCGACCAGCTGCTGCACGGCGACAGCGGCAACCGCTGGTTCGACAAGGCGGTGTCGTTCGTGGTGTTCGCCGACGGCGAGGCCGGCATCAATGTCGAGCACTGCGGCCTGGACGGCACCACCATCCTGTCCTTCGTCGACACCCTGCTCGAAGCGCCCGTCGGCGACCACGCCGCGCAATCCGGGGCGCAGGCACAGGGCCTGCCCGCCGTCGAACCCGTCGAGTTCACCTTCGGCCCCGAGGCCCGCACCGAGATCGCCTCGGCCGCCGCCTCGTTCGCCCAGTTCGCCGCCGACACCGCCACCTCCACGGTGTCCTTCGACTTCGGCACCCAGCGCGCCAAGAAGCTCGGCATCTCCCCGGACGCGCTGGCCCAGCTGAGCTACCAGCTCGCGCACCGCCGCAGCAAGGGCCTCAACGGGGCGACCTACGAGTCCATCGCCACCCGCCAGTTCCGCAACGGCCGCACCGAGGCCATGCGCGTCATCACCCACGAGATGCTGGATTTCGTTGCCGCCATGGAGGATCCGTCCGTGGACCGGGACCGCAAACTGGTGGCCCTGCGCACCGCCGCCGAGGCGCACGTGCGCCGCGCCCAGGAATGCCAGCGCGGCGAGGCCCCCGAACAGCATCTGTGGGAGCTGCAGTGGATCCAGCGCCGCCGCGGTGAACAGCTCGGCGCGACCGAGGCGATGCCGTTCTTCGACAGCCCCGGCTGGACCATCACCCGCGACGACTACCTGAGTACCAGCTCCGCGCCGTCGGTGAACATCCAGTACTTCGGTTTCGGCTCCACCAGCCCCAAGTGCATCGGCATCGCCTACGTGCTGCTGCCCGACCGCTGGAACCTCTACCTGGCCACGCCCAAGCACGTCGCGCAGCAGATGCACGAGTTCGCCGACCAGCTGCGGGTGGCCGTGGCCGAACTCACCGAACTGCTCACCGTATAACCGATTGCGGGGAGTGTGCGCTCGTCTGAGAGAATCACTCCCCGTGAAATCTTTCGAAGCCCTGTTCGCCGAGCTGCAGGATCGTGCCGCCAACCGCCCCGAGGGGTCGGGCACCGTCGCCGCCCTGGACGCCGGCGTGCATGCGCAGGGCAAGAAGGTGCTCGAGGAAGCCGGTGAGGTCTGGATCGCGGCCGAGTACCAGAGCGACGATGAGCTCTCCGAGGAGATCTCGCAGCTGCTGTATTGGGTGCAGGTGCTGATGGTGGGCCGCGGGCTGCGGCTCGAGGACGTGTACCGACATCTGTGACGCACCGGTCGCTCCGCACACCCCGTGCGGAGCGACCGTTCCGTCCCCCGTCGGCCCAGTCTTCCCTTCCCGTTCCGAAAGGACCTCCCCATGCTTCGCGTCGCAGTCCCGAACAAGGGCGCCCTGTCCGAATCCGCCGTCGGCATCCTCACCGAGGCGGGCTACCGCAAACGCACCGATTCCCGTGAACTGAGCGTGATCGACCCGGTCAACCAGGTCGAGTTCTACTTCCTGCGGCCCAAGGACATCGCCATCTACGTCGGCTCCGGCGAGCTCGACCTCGGCATCACCGGCCGCGACCTGGCCCTGGATTCCGGTGCGCCGGTACAGGAACGCCTCGCGCTGGGCTTCGGCCGCTCCACCTTCCGCTACGCCGCCCCCGCCGGGCGCGAATGGAAGGTCGAGGACCTGCAGGGCAAGCGCATCGCCGCCTCCTACCCGAACCTGGTCCGGGGCGATCTGAAGGCGCGCGGCCTCGAGGCCGAGGTCATCCGCCTCGACGGCGCGGTCGAGATCTCCATTCAGCTCGGCGTCGCCGACGCCATCGCCGACGTGGTCGGCTCCGGCCGCACCCTGCGCCAGCACAACCTGGTCGCCTTCGGCGAGTCGCTGTGCGACTCCGAGGGCGTGCTCATCGAGGCCAAGGGCGCGGACCAGAACGACAAGGCCCGCAACCAGCTCGTCGCCCGCATCCAGGGCGTGGTTTTCGCCCAGCACTACCTGATGCTGGACTACGACTGCCCGAAAGCGCTGCTGGAGCGGGCCGTCGAGATCACCCCCGGCCTGGAGTCGCCGACCGTGTCCCCGCTCACCGATCCCGACTGGGTCGCGGTGCGCGCGCTGGTGCCGCGCAAGAACGGCAACGAGCTCATGGACCAGCTCGCCGACCTGGGCGCCAAGGCCATCCTGGCCACCGACATCCGGTCCTGCCGCGCCTTCTGATCCCGCTGCCAGGTCAGGCCGGGCCGGGTTCCGGCTCGTCCTGACCGGACGGGAAAGGCGGTGGCGTGCCGCCGAATTCGGGGCATAGTCGCTTGAAATCGCAGTACTGGCACATCCAGCCCGGGCTGGGCGGGAACTCGCCGGTCTCGGCGGCGGTGATGATGGCCGCCCACAGTGCCGACAGGATCCGTTCGAAGCGCAGCAGCTCCTCCGGGTCCGGGGCGTAGGTCAGGGTGACGCCGTCGGCCAGGTACATCAGCCGCAGCTGCGCCGGGGCCCGGCCCTGGGTGCGGAGCAGGACCAGGGCGTAGAACTTCAGCTGGAACAGCGCCCGGGTCTCGTACGCCAGGCCCGGGGCGCGGCCGGTCTTGTAGTCGATGACGTGCAGCTCACCGTCGGCCGAGCGGTCGATGCGGTCCACGATGCCGCGCAGCGGGGTGCCGTCGGGCAGATCGGCCTCGATGAAGGTCTCGCACGACTCGGGCTCGAACCCGGCCGGATCCTCCAGCCGGAAGTACACGTCCACCAGCTTGCGCACCTCGGCCAGGAACCCGGGCAGCTCCTCGTCCGGGATCAGCGACTCCACCTCGGGCCGGGACTCTCGTACCCCGGTCCAGGCGGGTTCGACGAGCGCGGCCGCGGCCGCCACGTCCCGCTCGGTGGCGGACAGCCCGAACAGCGCCTCCAGCACGGCGTGCACCACCGTGCCGCGTACCGCCGCCCGCGAGGGCGGCTCGGGGATCTGGTCGATCACCCGCAGCCGGTACTTGAGCGGGCACTGCTTGAAATCGATTGCGCGCGAAGGGGACAGCGCGGGTCCCCGCGGCACGAACCGCTCTGTCTCCGGGGTACTGATCGCGTCGACCGACATACCTGGCAGGCTAAACGCAGGCACCGACAAGGTGCGCACGAATTCGCCGCAGCACAATCGCAGCGACGCAGGTTTCACGACAACACGCAGAACGGAGTTTCATGACGGCCAGACGGACCGGCCCTTTCCAGATCGGTGACCGGGTACAGCTGACCGACGCCAAGGGGCGCAAGTTCACGGTGATCCTGGAGGTGGGCAAGGAGTTCCACACCCACGCCGGCCACATCAACCACGACGACCTCATCGGCGCCGACGAGGGCTGCGTGGTGAACTCCGCCAAGGGCACCCCCTACCTGGCGCTGCGCCCCCTGCTCACCGACTACGTGCTGTCCATGCCGCGCGGCGCGGCGGTCATCTACCCCAAGGACTCCGCCCAGATCGTGCACGAGGGCGACATGTTCCCCGGCGCGAAGGTGCTCGAGGCCGGGGCCGGGTCGGGCGCGCTGACCTGCTCGCTGCTGCGCGCGGTCGGCCCCGAGGGCAAGGTCATCTCCTGGGAGATCCGCGAGGACCACGCCGAGCACGCCGTCAAGAATGTCGAGCGATTCTTCGGCGAACGCCCCGAGAACTGGGAACTGACGCTGGGCGATGTGACCGAGTACGCCGGCGAGCAGGTCGACCGGGTGGTCCTGGACATGCTCAAGCCCTGGGAGGCCCTCGAGGCGGTCTCCAAGGCGCTCATCCCCGGCGGTGTCTTCCTGGCCTACGTGGCCACCACCACGCAGCTGTCCGAAGTGGTCGAGGGTCTGCGCCGCCAGGGCTGCTGGACCGAGCCCACCGCGTGGGAGTCCATGGTCCGCCCGTGGCACGTGGTCGGCCTGGCCGTGCGCCCCGAGCACCGCATGCAGGGCCACACCGCCTTCCTGGTGAAGGCCCGCCGCCTGGCCGACGGCGTCACCGCGCCGCGCCCGCAGCGCCGCCCCTCCAAGGGCTGACCCGAAACCCGAAATGGCACCTCAGCGGCGGGATGCTGCCGAGGTGCCATTTGTCTTGGCCAGCCGGGAGTTCGCGGCGCGTCTCGTGCTGGACTGCGGCGTGATAGACCTCCGCCTTGGAGCGGGGGAGCGAAGCGGAGGAGCGGAGGGAGGGAAGAACGAGACCTCCAGCGCCGCGAACCCGCCCCGGAGCGAAGCGGAGGGGCCATCAAGCACAGCCGGCGCGGGCCATTCCGAGGACGGTGCAGGCGCCCGCGTCGGAGAGCTTCCAGGCGCCGTCGGAGTACTGGAAAGCCATCGGGACGTCGGGCATGGTGCCGTGCGGGGAGGTCACGCTCACCTTGGCGTCGGCCTTGGCGCCGTCCTGTTTGATCTCGCCGACGGTGAAACTGACCTGGTAATGCGCGAGTCCCTGGTTCATGGTCTCGATATTTCCGAGACGCTTGTCGCCGTCGACGACTAGTTTGGCTTTGTCGGCGGCCGGTTTTGCCGGGTCGGCGAAGGCCGTGAGGACGCTCTGCAGGCTCTCCGCGGTCGGCGCGGGCGCGGCGGCGGCCGACGACACGGACGTATTCGTGGGCGAAGAACCCTTGTCGTCGGAGCTACATGCGGTCACAGTTGCGGTAACGGCCGCGAAGGCCGCGACGGTAGCCAGGGAAACACGAAGCGTCCGGGAGACGTTGCGCATACCAGGAGTACGACTGGTGGGAAGGAGCATCAACGGCACCTTTCGGCTCGGGCCGGCGTTAACTCGCCGGAAACAGGTTAGGGCAGGCTAACATGCCTGTCCGGCCCGTGGGCCGCAGCCTAGATGTGATCACGACGAAACCATGTCGGAAAGCGGGAACGGTTAGAGCCCGGTAGCGTTGATAGACCGGGACTGGGAGGAGCAGCATCATGAGCCCCATCGAACATTCGGATTCGGCAGCCTGGAGGGAACTCGAGGCCGTACGTGCCGAGGCAGCTGCACTCCGGAGGCAACTCGCCGACACACCCGATCGCACACGGGAATTGGAAGCGCGTGTTGATTCGCTGACGATTCGCAACACCAAGTTGATGGACACCCTGAAGGAAGCGCGCCAGCAACTGGTCGCTCTCCGTGAGGAAGTGGATCGCCTCGGCCAGCCACCCTCGGGCTACGGCGTTCTCATCGGTGTGTACGACGATCAGACGGTCGATGTGTTCACCTCCGGACGCAAGATGCGGCTGACCTGTTCGCCGAACATCGACACCACCACCCTCACCTACGGCCAGACCGTTCGCTTGAACGAGGCGCTGACCGTGGTGGAGGCCGGGAACTTCGACGCCATCGGCGAAATCGGCACGCTGCGTGAGATTCTCGACGACGGCCGCCGGGCCCTGGTCGTCGGGCACGCCGACGAGGAGCGCGTGGTCTGGCTCTCCGGTCCGCTGTCCGCACTGGTGGACGTGGACGACCTCGAGGACCCGGATCGCCCGATTCGCAAACTGCGCCCGGGTGATTCGCTGCTGGTCGACACCAAGGCCGGCTTCGCCTTCGAGCGGATCCCCAAGGCCGAGGTCGAGGACCTGGTGCTGGAAGAGGTCCCGGATGTCAACTACGAGGACATCGGTGGCCTGTCCCGCCAGATCGAGCAGATCCGCGACGCCGTCGAATTGCCGTTCCTGCACAAGGATCTGTTCCGCGAGTACGCGCTGCGCCCGCCCAAGGGCGTGCTGCTCTACGGTCCTCCCGGTTGCGGTAAGACGCTGATCGCCAAGGCCGTCGCCAACTCGCTCGCCAAGAAGATCGCCGAGGCGCGCGGTGAGGACGCCAAGGAAGCCAAGTCGTTCTTCCTCAACATCAAGGGCCCCGAGCTGCTCAACAAGTTCGTGGGTGAGACCGAGCGCCACATCCGGATCATCTTCCAGCGGGCCCGCGAGAAGGCGTCCGAGGGCACCCCGGTGATCGTGTTCTTCGACGAGATGGACTCCATCTTCCGCACCCGCGGTTCGGGCGTCTCCTCCGACGTGGAGACCACCGTTGTGCCGCAGCTGCTCTCGGAGATCGACGGTGTCGAGGGCCTGGAGAACGTCATCGTGATCGGCGCCTCCAACCGCGAGGACATGATCGACCCCGCGATCCTGCGGCCCGGCCGCCTGGACGTGAAGATCAAGATCGAGCGGCCCGATGCCGAAGCGGCGCAGGATATCTTCTCCAAGTACCTGACCGAGACGCTCCCGCTGCGCTCCGACGATCTCAACGAGTTCGACGGCGATCGCGGCAAGTGCGTGCAGGCCACCATCGAACGTGTGGTGGATCGCATGTACGCCGAGAGCGACGACAACCGCTTCCTGGAGGTCACCTACGCCAACGGTGACAAGGAAGTCCTGTACTTCAAGGACTTCAACTCCGGCGCCATGATCCAGAACATCGTGGACCGGGCCAAGAAGTATGCCATCAAGTCGGTCCTGGAAACCGGCAACCCGGGTCTGAGCATCCAGCATCTCTACGATTCGATCGTGGACGAGTTCTCCGAGAACGAGGACCTGCCCAACACCACGAATCCCGATGACTGGGCACGCATCTCGGGTAAGAAGGGCGAGCGCATCGTCTACATCCGCACCTTGGTGACGGGGAAGAACGCCAGCGCCAGCCGTGCCATCGACACCGAGTCCAACACGGGTCAGTACCTGTAAGGTTCGGAAAAGCCAAGAGGCCCGTCTCCTTTCGGAGGCGGGCCTCTTCGTCTGCGCGGAAGCCGAAGTCGCGGGTCAGCTTCCGGGGATGAAGCCCGGGTAGACCCAGTGACTGACCCCGCCGCCGGGGGCCAGGTAGCCGGTGACATTGGGGAAGTTCATCGACAGCCGCTCGAGCTGGTGCGGGTTGCCGTCGGCGTCGGCCTGGAAGCAGCTGGTGGTGACGCCGTGGAAACCGGAGCAGACGATCCGGGTCGAGTTGCCGAAGGGCGAGGTCAGACGGGCGCGGTCGACCAGGGGGTTCCAGTAGTCGAGGTCGCTGGGGGTCAGGAAGCCCCTGGCTTCGAAGACGTAGATCGGGCTGTTCGGCTGCTGGACCGGCCAATCGTCGGCCGAGGCGGTACCGGCGCCGAGGGTGAAGGCGGTCCCGGTGACGACGGCGGCCGCGGCCAGCCAGGTGACGCTGCGGGTGATCGTGTTCATTAACCCCTCCATGGAACGTCGATAGACACTGCGCGCATCCGTATCACACCAGCGCGCGATCCTCGGTCCAGTCCACGTGCAGGCGGCGTTCCCGGAAGAGCCACCGCTCGCCGTCGCGGGCGAAGGTGTCGGCGTAGCGGATGTTCATGACGAAGATCCTGGGCCCGGTGGCGTCGTCGTAGACATGGGAAGCGGTGCAATACGTCTCGCCGCAGACGGCCTCACCGTCGAAGTCCAGCAGCTGATTGGCGATGAGGTGCTGGGTGACGCGGTAGCGGTCGAGGGGCTTCATGGCCGCCTCGATCTCGGCGCGCCCGCGGACCGTGGTGGCGGGCCGGCCGGATCCCCAGTCGATGACCAATGTGCCGTCCTCGGTGAAGAGTTCGGCGATGGCGGCGTCGCGGCGGCGATCGGCATGGGCCGCATAACGCTCGGTCAGTTCGCGCAGGGCGAGGCGGTCGGGCAGATTGTCCATATCCCTTCCTAACGCCCGCTCGGTCGCCGGGTATTCGATCCGGCCCACTGGCCGGGAAACTGTTCCCCAAATGTCGCCGTGTTTTACGTGCCCGCCATCGCGGGAGGTGGAACATCAGGAGATGGCGAATGTGCGAGCGGCGCTGGTGCAGACGAACTGGACCGGCGACAAAGAGTCGATGCTCGAGGCGCACGAGGAATACGCGCGTCAGTCGGCCGCGGCCGGGGCGAAGGTGATCTGCTTCCAGGAGTTGTTCTACGGGCCGTACTTCTGTCAATTGCAGGACACCAAGTTCTACGACTACGCCGAATCGGTGCCGGGCCCGACCGTGGAGCGATTCGCGGCGCTGGCCCGCGAACTCGGCCTGGTCATGGTGCTGCCGGTGTACGAGCAGGAACAGCCCGGCCTGCTCTACAACACCGCGGCGGTGGTCGACGCCGACGGCCGCTATCTCGGCAAATACCGCAAACACCACATTCCACACGTGAACGGGTTCTGGGAGAAGTTCTACTTCCGGCCCGGAAATCTGGGCTGGCCCGTCTTCGATACCGCGGCCGGCCGGATCGGCGTCTACATCTGCTACGACCGGCATTTCCCCGAGGGCTGGCGGGCGCTGGGCCTGGCGGGCGCGGAGATCGTGTTCAACCCCTCGGCCACCTCGCGCGGCTTGTCGAGTTATCTGTGGAAACTCGAGCAGCCCGCCTCGGCGGTGGCCAACGAATACTTCATCGGGGCCATCAACCGGGTGGGCATCGAAGAATACGGGGACGACGACTTCTACGGCACCAGCTATTTCGTCGACCCGGAGGGCCAGTTCGTGGGGGAGGTGGCCTCCGACACCGCGCCCGAACTCGTCGTGCGCGATCTGAACATGGACCTGATCAAGGTGGTGCGCGACCGCTGGGCCTTCTATCGCGACCGCCGCCCCGACGCCTACGGAAAGCTGGTGGAGCCGTGAGCATCACCTTCATCCACGGCGGAACCGTGGTGTCCGCCACCGGAACCCAACCCCTCGACGTCCTCATCGACGGCGAGACCATTGCCGCGGTGGTCCGGCCGGGCTCCACCGCGCTGGGCGCCGACCTGGCCGCGGCCGCCGACACCGTCATCGACGCCACCGGCAAGTACGTGATCCCCGGCGGCGTCGACCCGCACACCCACATGCAGCTGCCCTTCGGCGGCACCGAGGCTTCCGACACCTTCGAGACCGGGACCCGCGCCGCGGCGTGGGGCGGCACCACCACCATCGTCGACTTCGCGGTGCAGAAACCGGGGGAGCGGGTGCAGGACAGCCTGGCGCTGTGGCACGAGAAGGCGGACGGGCGCTGCGCCATCGACTACGGGTTCCACCAGATCGTCGGCTCGGTGGACGCCGAATCCCTGAAGGGCATGAGCGAATTGGTGGCCGAGGGCGTCACCAGCTTCAAACTGTTCATGGCCTACCCGGGCGTCTTCTACTCCGACGACGGGCAGATCCTGCGCGCCATGCAAACCGCCGGTGACCTGGGCGCGATGCTGATGATGCACGCGGAGAACGGGATCGCCATCGATGTGCTCGTCGCGCAGGCCCTCGCTCGCGGCGAGACCGCCCCGGTGTATCACGGTCTGACCCGGCCGTGGCAGATGGAGGAGGAGGCGACGCACCGCGCGATCATGCTGGCGCAATTGACCGGTGCGCCGCTCTACGTCGTGCACGTCTCCGCCAAGCAGGCCCTGGAACAGATCGCCGAGGCGCGGGGCAAGGGGCAGAACGTGTTCGGTGAGACCTGCCCGCAATACCTGTACCTCTCCCTGGAGGAGAACCTGGCCGCACCGGGATTCGAGGGCGCGAAATGGGTGTGCTCGACCCCGCTGCGCGCCCGCGCCGAAGGGCATCAGGACGAGCTGTGGCGCTACATCCGCACCGGCGACGTCTCCACCGTGGCCACCGACCACTGCCCGTTCTGTATGAAGGACCAGAAGGAACTCGGGCTCGGCGATTTCAGCAAGATCCCCAATGGGATCGGCGGCGTCGAACACCGCCTCGACCTGATGTTCCAGGGCGTGAAGGACGGTCGCATCTCGCTCGAGAAATGGGTGGAGCTGTGCTGCACCGCCCCGGCTCGGATGTTCGGGCTGTACCCGCGCAAGGGCGTGATCAGCCCCGGCGCGGACGCCGATGTGGTGATATATGACCCGAACGGGCACACCAGCATCGGGGTCGGCAAGGCCCACCACATGAACATGGACCACTCGGCCTACGAGGGTTTCGAGATCGACGGCCACGTGGACACCGTGCTCGCGCGCGGCCGGGTGATCGTCGACGGCGGGCAGTACCTGGGCAGCGCCGGGCACGGCCGATTCCTGAAACGCGGTCTGTCGCAGAGTCTCATCTGACCCATCGGCTACGAGGGGAGAGTTCCGGCATGGACATCGGTGTGGTGTTGCAGTGCAACCCGCCCGCCTCCCGGGTGATCGAACTGGCCAGAATCGCGGAGACGCACGGGTTCTCGCACGTGTGGACCTTCGATTCGCACCTGCTGTGGCAGGAGCCGTACGTCATCCACAGCCAGATCCTCGCCGCCACCCGGCGTGTCGTGGTCGGGCCCATGGTGACCAATCCGGCCACCCGCGACTGGACGGTCACCGCGTCCACCTTCGCCACCCTCAACGACATGTTCGGCAATCGCACCGTCTGTGGGATCGGCCGCGGCGATTCGGCCGTGCGCACCCTGGGCGGCCGGCCCGTGAATCTGGCGACGCTGCGCGAATCCATCGGCGTCATCCGGGAATTGGGCAATGGCCGCAGCGCGCGGATCGGGGACACGGTGATCCACTTCCCGTGGGCGAGCCGGTCGCGGCTGCCGGTGTGGGTGGCCGGATACGGGCCGCGCGCCCTGGAGCTCGCCGGGGAGGTGGGTGACGGGTTCATCCTGCAGCTCGCCGATCCCGACATCACCGCCTGGACCATCGCCCGCGTGCGCGCGGCCGCCGAACGCGCGGGCCGCGATCCGGACGCGATCACCCTCTGCGTGGCCGCCCCGGCCTACGTCACCGACGGCACGCCCGAGGCCCTGACCCACGCGCGCGAGCAGTGCCGCTGGTTCGGCGGGATGGTCGGCAACCATGTTGCCGAGATCGTGGCCCGCTACGGCACGCACTCCGAGGTGCCCGCCGCCCTGACCGACTACATCGCGGGCCGCCACGGGTACGACTACAACGAGCACGGCCGGGCCGGGAACATCCACGCCGATTTCGTGCCCGACGAGATCGTGGACCGGTTCTGCGTACTCGGCACCCCCGACCAGCACCTGGTCCGCCTGCGTGAACTCGAGGCGCTGGGCGTCGACCAGTTCGCGGTCTACCTGCAGCACGACGCCAAGACCGCGACCCTCGACGCGTACGGCGAATCGGTCCTGCCGCGCCTCGCGCCCGCGACCGATGCCACAGTCCATGACCTATTGTGATGTAGATCACACTTTTATCAAACCGATATAAACGCAGATGGAACGCGTTCTACCGTGTAACTCCGGTCGGGTTGCTGAAAGTTCTCCGGACAAAGGCCTTCCCTTTGATTGTGAACCGTGGATGATTCACATACCCGACATGTTATGGATAGATGAGGAGTAGCAAGTGACCGGATCCGCTGAGGATTTCCTGGCTGCAGTTCTGATCAAGACCATCACGGGTCTGTTCAGCGGCAGCGCCGGTGGTAGCACCCAGCCGACCGCCTGAACGTAGCAAGAAACCGAGGGCCCATCGAATCGCGCGGGATTCGATGGGCTTTCGGCATTTCCGCGGCCGCCTCCCGCGTTCTCGGGGTGTCATGTCGTAGGTTGATCACTCGTGAGGCAGCTGACCGCAACGATCGTGGTTCTGAGTCTTTCGATGACCCTGGGGCAGGTCTCCGCGAGAGCGGAGACCGATTCGCAGCCGCCCGGGGTGGTGGCGGTGGCGCCGTCCGCCGGGGTGCCGAATCCGCTGCAGCAGTGGATCGAAGAGCATGTGCCCGCGCCGCTGAACATGGTTCCGCGAGCGTCGCGGCCGGTCGCGGCGCCGGAGGATCTGCCGCCCGAGCTGACGGCGTTGTGGAGCGCCATGCAGTCCCCGCCGACCGGGGATCCGCTCTTCGACGCCTGGCCCGCGGATCTCGCCCGCTACGAGCCCGGTGAGATTCTGGATTCGCGGGACGTGACGGACTCGGCGCGGCCGACCATGCTGCTGCTGAACCTCACCGGCATCTCGCGCGCCACGCTCCTGAAGTTCCGCACCACCAACTCCGCGGGCGAGCCCTCGATCGGCACCGCGACCCTGGTCCTGCCGCCGAAGGAATGGGCCGGGCCCGGGCCGCAGCCGGTGCTGGTGAACGCGCCCGCCACCAATTCGCTCAACAAGCGGTGCACCCCCGGGTACGTGCTGGCCCACGGCATGGAGGTGCCGACCGGCAACGACTTCACGCCGTCACCGACCACCTGGGCGCTCGAGCACGGGTACGCGCTCATCATCCCCGACCATGAGGGGCCGCTGATGGCCTACTCGGAGCCGTCGGTCGCCGGGCACAATGTGCTGGACTCGATGCGCGCGGTGCGCGGGTTCGCCCCGGATCAGTTCGGCCGCAGTCGTTTCGCCTCGACCGGCTACTCCGGCGGGGCGATCGCGTCGAACGCCGCGGCCATGCTGGTGTCGGACTACGCGCCGGAGCTGCTCCCGTATTTCGCGGGTGCGAGCTTCGGGGGACTGGTCAGCGATTATCGCCGCTTCGCCCACACCTTCGACGGCTCCTACATCTCCGCGTTCCTGCTCAGCACCGTGCTCGCGCTCGGCCGGGAGCACCCGGAGATCCTCGGCCTCATGAACCACGCGGCGCAGTGGCTGGCGACCTCGCCGATCAAGGACAACTGCAGCGGGAGTTTCGGTGCGCTCGGGATCGCGCCCATCCCGGTCGACATCATGGCCAAGGTCGACAAGCCCCTGGACAGCGCGGCGGCCGAATCGGTGTTCCAGCAGCTGAGCATGCGGGGCCGGACATCGGGTGTGCCGCTGTTCATCTACCACGGCGTCCACGATCCGTGGGTTCCCGTGTCGGAGGCCGAGGAACTGTGGCGCGAGCAGTGCGCGCTGGGCGTGGCGGCGACGAAGAACATCGTCGGTGGTGAGCACCTCGCCGCCTATGTCAGCTCCTACGGCGCGACCATGGACTGGCTGGATCGACGCCTGCGCGGCGAGCCTGCCACGGGAGACTGTGCCGCGCCCGCGGGCGGCCGGTGACGCCGGTTCAACGCAGCAGATCTCCGATCAGCACCCGGGTGTCGGGGACGAACGGCCAGTGCGGGTCCTCCAGGTAGGAGCGCAGCTCCTCGTCGCTCCACCACCAGCCGTCCGCGATTTCCTCGGGCTGATGGGTGATGGGGCCGTCGTAGCGCAGCTCGTAGGCGAACAGGTGGCAGCGCATCGGCCGTCCCTCCCACTCGCCGTCCCAGGCCGCGGCGGCCAGCGGCAGCGGCCGGTCGTCGTGTGGTCCCAGCACGATGCCCAGTTCCTCGCCCAGTTCGCGGACCGCGGCCTCGGCCGGATCCTCGCCCGGCCCCAGCACCCCGCCGGCCAGGCAGTCGTGCATGCCCGCGAAGACCGCCTTGGTGTCGGTGCGCTTGTGCACGTACACCTTCGACCCGTCGAGCGACCGCACCAGCACACCCGCGCTGGCGTGCCAGAGGCCCTGCTCGTACACCTCGGCGCGGTCCTGTGCGCCGACCTCGTGTCCGACCGCGTCGTACACCGCGATCATCTCCGGCATCTCCGGGCCCTCCTCGCTGCCGCGCCGCGGGACCCGGCGCTCTGAACAGCACTTTAGTGATGCCGCCGGGCGGGCGAGCGGTACGGTCGAGTATCGCGGCGCGCCGCGGTTCCGCCCGCTGTCGCGAGGGGGCTGCCGGGGCCCGCGCGGCGGCGTAGCCTCAGGGGCGCAACCGTTTTCGTCAGGGAGGACGAGACCATGCCACTGCCGCGGACACTGGCGAGGATCAATCGCCGGATCAGTAATCCGGTGCTGGGGATCGCGGCTCGCGTCACGCCGCTGTTCGGGGTGGTGGTGCACCGGGGACGCAAGTCGGGGCGGGTGTACCGCTCCCCGGTCATGGTCTTCCGGCGCGAGGACGGCTACCGGATCGCGCTGACCTACGGGCGGGACGTGGACTGGCTGAAGAACATTCGCGCCGCGGGCGGCTTCGAGCTCGAGACCCGAGGGCACACCGTCACCCTCACCGATCCGGTGCTCGGGCACGACGCCAGCGCGTCCTGGGCGCCGCCGCTGGTGCGGCAGGTGCTGGTGGGCCTGAACGCCGCGGACTACGTCCAGGCCCGGCCCGTGGACCGCTGACGAGCGGCATGCTCGAAATTTGCCGGGGGTGGTTCAGCTCGGGTCGGCGACCGTTCAGCGCACCCGCAGCCGGATGATGACGCAGCCCTGCTGCCAGCTCTGGTAGGCGTCGGCCCGGTTCGGATTGCCGTCGGCGTCGAATCCGATGCCGTTGAACTTCGCCCACCGCTTGTTGTGGCGGGCGATGGCCTCGGAGAGCCGGACGGCGGTGTCCTCGTCGGCGAGCACCTCCGCGTCGGCGCTGTGCTTCGGGCCGCCGAACGACACTTCCAGGGGGACGTCCGTGCGGATATTGCTCACCCAGGGGTGCTTGCCGGTGCCGACGAGGATGCCCGTTGTGCGACGATCTACCTCTGAGCAATAGCCGAACCGATCGACTGTGATGACGGTTGGTGATGGGTATGCGCGGCCGACAATCGATCCGAATCGTCGTGCTCGCCGTGGCGCTGACGCTCCCGGCCTGCGGCGGCACCCCGCCGGCACCGCCGGCGACCGGCGGCCGGGTTCCCGCACGATCCGAAGCCGGGCTCCACCGAAAGCGCCGCCGACCTCATCGATCTGCGCAAGGCCCTGGGGATCGGGAAGTGGAGTGTGTTCTCCCATTCCTACGGCACCGATCTGGCCCTGATCTATCTGCGCTCGGACGCGGCGGCCAGCGGCACGGTCGCGTTCGACGGGGTGACACCGCCGTCGGTGGCGGCCCTGGGCTGGACGTGGGCCAGCGCCCGGCAGGCTCTCGACGCCATGGTGCGGGCCTGCACCGATCAGCCGGGCTGCGCGCAGCGCTATCCGGATCTGGAGGCCGCTTTCGTGCGGTTGGTCGGCGACGTCGAGGCGAATCCCGTCACCACGACCGTCGGTGACACGCAAGTCGTCATCGACGGGGGCTCGATGCTCGCGTGGTTCGTGCCGGTGGCGACGCACCTGCCCGCGGACTGCGCTCAGTACGCTGACGCAGCGGGTTGTGTCGCAAGGGGATTCGAGAGGTGGGGCACGTCGCCGTGCGCGAGAGGGTGATTCGCTGGACTATTGCGGCGATACCGAGACATCCCTGTCTGCGCGATCCGGGCGACGCTTCGCCGCAGAGGATCGCCACTCAGAGCGTCCGGCTATTTCACGTAACCACGGTACCCGGCGAACGGGTATCGCGACACGGTTGTGTTTCTGACACTGGCGAACGGCGCGGTGCCACGTCCGAAATTTGCTGTGAAGAAGCTGTAGATTTCGAGTGTTCGCAGCATGATCCGGTGGCGAGGAGCGCGCGGTGACCGATGTGGTGGATCGACCGGCCCGGTCGAACGGTGGTGGACGGCATGCCAAGCCCGTGGAGCGGCCGCCGTTCGCCTGGCTGACCGTGGCCGCGGTCGCGGTGCCCGCCGCCGTGGTGCTGCTGCTGTCGGCGCGACGCTACGGCTACTTCGGCGACGAGCTGTACTTCCTGGCCGCGGGCCGCCGCCCGGCGTTCGGCTATGCCGACCAGGGCCCGGTGCTGCCCCTGCTGGCGCGGTTGATGGACACCATCGCGCCGGAGTCCTACTTCGTGCTGCGGCTGCCCGCGGTCGCGCTGACGGTGACCGCGATCGTGTTGTGCGCCCTGCTGGCCCGTGAATTCGACGGCGGCCGCTGGGCGCAGTTGCTGGCGGCCATCGGCTACGCGAGCTCACCGTTCCTGCTGTTGCAGGGCACCATGCTCACCACCAATGCGGTCGATACCGCGCTGTGGGTCATCATCACCTGGCTGGTGGTGCGCTGGGTGCGGACCCGCAACGATCGGCTGCTGCTGGCCGCCGCCCTCGTCACCGCCGTGGACATGCAGGTG
The DNA here is from genome assembly GCF_042732555.1 of Nocardia sp. NPDC059764. Classification (NCBI taxonomy): domain Bacteria; kingdom Bacillati; phylum Actinomycetota; class Actinomycetes; order Mycobacteriales; family Nocardiaceae; genus Nocardia; species Nocardia sp. NPDC059764. Next base: position 13,940 of record NZ_JBHWHH010000007.1, on the reverse strand, counting down.
AAGTGGCTGATCCCGTTCTTCTGGATCGCGGTCGTGATCAGCAGCATGCTGTGCGGGCCGCGGGAATTGGTGCGCAGGCCGCTGTTGTGGACCGGCGGCGCGATCGTGGTGCTGGCCACCGTGCCCGAACTCGTCTGGCAGGAACGCCATGCGTGGCCGCAGCTGAAGATGGGCGGGGTGATCGGTTCCGAACAGGGGATCCTGGGCGGTCGGCTGCTGTTCCTGCCCATGTCGATCAGCCTGGCCGGATACCTCGGAGCGCTGCTGCTGTTGTGGGGATTATGGGTGCTGCTGCGCTGGGATGTGCTGCGGCCCTATCGGTTCCTGGGCGTGACGCTGCTGCTGTTGTTCGCGGCGTTTCTGATCACCGGCGGACGGATCTATTACGCGGCGGGCATGTACGCGGTCATGCTCGCGGCGGGCGCGGTCGGCGTGGTCGGCACCGCCGAGCGCATCGCACCGCTGTGGCGGCGGGTGCTGACCGCGGGCATCGCCGTACTCGCCGTGGGCGCAACGGCTTTCACGCTGTACTCGACGCCGTGGCGGCCCGCCGAGGAGGTGCATCCGCCCAAGGACGATGCCGAGGCGGCGATCAATATCGGCGTCTACGGGTCCTTCGGCTGGCACGAACTCACCGACGAGGTGACCCGCGCCCACGACGCGCTCAGCCCCGCCGAGCGTGAGCGCGTGGTCATCATCACCGATACCTATTGGCAGGCCGGCGCTCTGGACGAGTTCGGTCGCGCGCACCTGCCGCCGCTCTACAGTCCCAGCCGCGGTTTCGGCTACTTCGGGACCCCGCCCGACGACGCCTCGGTGGTGCTGGCCGTCGGCGGCTACGAGGCGGTGCTGCGCAGCCAGTTCGAGCACGTCGACCCGGTCGGCAAGGTCGACACCCGCCTCGGGTTCAAGGGCAACACCCAGGACGTCACCATCTGGAAGTGCTCGGGCCGGAAGCAGCCGTGGTCACAGGTGTGGCCGCAGTGGATGCGCCTGTGATCGGCCGGACCACCGCCGCCGCGGCCGCCTCGCGTTCGCGGCAGGTGCGCACCGCCGCCGCCAATCGAGGGAGCGGAGCGACCAGTTCGTCACTCAGCGGACCGTGCAGGCCGAGCTGACAGAGTACGCCGGTGGCGGCCAGGATGGTGCGCCCGATCGGCGCGTACTCCGGCGGCGTGGTGAGGTGGCGCGACACATTGGACAGGCTCGGCTCGGTGGCGCGCCGCACCTGGGAGCGCAGCCACGCCTGGGTCAGGTGGGCGTCGCGGTGCCGGTACAGGTCCACGATCGGGTCGACCATGCCGACCAGGTCGGCGATCGCGAATTCCCGTTCCGGGCGCACGAATCCGTGCGTGCGCAGCGCCGCCTCCAGGTCGGCGGGGCCGCCGTTGAGGGCCGCCTCGCCGATATCGCCCACCAGCGTGGGGAATTCGGCCGGGAACGGTGAGCACGCGCCGAAGTCCAGGACGCCCAGGCGGCCGTCGGGCAGCATCCGGAAGTTGCCCGGGTGCGGATCGGTGTAGAGCAGCCCGGTCCGCGCGAAACTCGCCATGACGAAACGCGTCACCAGTAGTCCCGCCCGGGTGCGCTCGGCGGGTGTGCCCGAGGCGATCACCCGGTGCAGCGGGACGCCGTCGAGCCATTCGGTGACCAGCACGTCGCCCTGCTGATCCACCACCGCCGGGACGTGGAAGTCGGGGTCGTCGGCGAAGGCGGCGGCGAAGATCCGTTGGGTGGCGGCCTCTTCGGCGTAGTCGAGTTCCGCGCCGATGCAGGCGGCGAACGCCTCGGTCACCGCCCGGGCGTCGAGGTCCGGGGCGAAGACCTTGGCCAGCGGCGCGAGCCGGCGCATGTGCTCGAGATCCGCCGCGACCGCCGCCCGCGCCCCGGGATACATGAGCTTCACCGCGACGCGCCGCCCGTCCGGCCACACCGCGCGATGCACCTGTCCCACCGAGGCGGCGGCTGCCGCGCGAGTGTCGAACTCGGCGAACCGATTCCGCCACTCGTCGCCCATCGACGCCGCCATGGCCCGCTCGACCGCGGCGGGCAGCATTGCGGGCACCGAATCCTGCAGCCGCGTCAACGCCTCCCGATACGGCTCGCCCAGCTCCGGCGGCAAGGCCAGTTCGTAGAGCGCCAGCAGCTGACCCAGCTTGGCCGCGACGCCCTTGAGTTCGCCCAGCACCTCGAACATGTGCTGCGCGGTGCGCGCCTGAATATCGAGTTCGACCTCGCGGGACGGTGTTCCGAGCGCCCGCCGCCCGAGCCCGCCCGCCCGGCGCGCGGCATAGGCCACCGGCAGTGCGGTGATCTTGGCGGTGCGGGCCGCGGAACGGGTCGGCAGGCCGTCGGCCGAGCCGGTCGAGCGGCGGCGCGCCCGCCGGAAACCGCCCTGGCGCGGTTCGAGCATCGAGAACCTCCGAAACGTCGAGAGCCTCACTGTGTCACGGTGTCGATCTTCGCGGCTGGGCGGTAGTGACCGCAAGGACCGGACCGGCGACCGGGCCTAGTGCCCGAACGCCGTGGCCGGACCGAGTGGCACCACCAGCGCGGACGGGTACGCGGCGGTCCGCTGGATCTGCTGCGAGATGCCCAGCAGGCGGCCCAGATCGGCCGGGTTCGGGATGGTCGACGGGAACGTGCCGCTGGTGATGCGCAGACGCAGCGAGTGGCCGGGTTCCAGCCGGTGGAAGGCGGGGCGGATCTTGATCTCCATCCGCACCACGTCACCGGGGGAGAGCAACTGCTCGTTCTCCTTCAGCACGGTGTGCTCGGGCGCGTACACCGTGCCGTCGCCGCTGCGCCAGGTCTTGCCGTCGTCGAGGGTGCGCTGACTGGCCAATTGCGAACCGCCGGTGATGTTCACGGCCGTCCCGTCCGGCGCGACATCGTCGAGCCACATCTGGAAGGCGGCGTCGGAACCGGTCGAGGAGGCGTACAGGGTGACGGCCGACGGCCCGGCCAGCATGGTCGGTTCGGTCACCGGGTCCATGGTGTAGCGCAGCCCGGCGGTCGGGTTCTGCACCCACTCGGTGCACGGGTTGGAGACGGTGAAGACCCGGAACACGAAGTCGAACAGCCCCGCCGCCCACTGGCCCAGCGTCTCGCGATTGCAGATGGTGTCGATGCCGGTGTAGTTCAGGCGATCCGAGGCGTCGACGGCCGTCGGCCTGTCCGCGACGAGGCGGTCGCCGTCGAAGTAGCGCTGCTCGACGGTGGTCTGCTCGAACGGGTAGCGCGCGGTGTCGGCGGCGGTGTTGTTCGCGTCGATGACGTGCAGCGGCGTGCGGGTCTCGTCGACGCCGTTGGGAATGTCCTCGAGCCACCGGTCGAACCAGGCCAGGGTGATCTGGTCGGTGTCCATCCGCGAGCCCGGGCCCAGGCCGAGGCCGACGTGATACCAAGGGCCCATGAGCAATTGGTAGCGCCCGTCGGCCTGCTGGTCGGCGGCCATCGGGGCGAACTGGTCGCGTCCGGCGGCCAGGTTCTGCAACTGCGCGTAATTGCGCACCGCGCCTTCCTGATACAGGTCCCACCAGCCGTCCACCTGGTACATGGCGATGCCGTTGTCCACCAGGTTGTGCAGGTCGGTCTCGAAACGCCGCTCGCGCCACCAGGAGTTGTCGTAGGCGGTGGGTCCGCCGGAGTAGGCGTCGAAGAGCAGTTTCACGGTGCTGGTGTCGGGGCCGACCAGCGCGGCGAGGTGATCGCCGAGGGACTTCAGGAAGGTCTGCGGCGACAGCGGCGCGGTCAGGAACGGGCCGATCAGGCTCAGGTACGGGACCATGAGCGAGATGACGGTCAGCAGCAGCGGGCTCATCATGCCGTCGTGATCGAGCACCTCGTCGAAGATATTGTTGGGCACCGCGAACGGCACGATCGCCTTCAACGGTGAATCCGGTCCGATGGTCTCGGCGGTGCGGATGGCCGACAGACCCGGGAACGAGTAGCCGTACATGCCGACCTTGCCGTTGGAGCCGGGCAGCTTGGCCGCCCAGTCCACCAGCTCCACACCGTCCTTGCCGTCCTGCTGCGACGCGGGACTCCACGCCCCGGTCGAGCCGCCGGTGCCGCGCACGTCCGCGGTCACCTCGATGTAGCCGTGCCGGACCAGCACATCCTGCATCGAGGTGGCCTGATTGATGACCCGGCGCGCGTCCTTCAGCTGATCGGGCAGCTGGATGTGCAGTTCGTCGATGACCGAGGTGATGGCGGCGGTCAGCGCGCTGGCGACCGCGCCGTAGGTGGTGAAGTTGACGACCACCGGGAACTCACCCGCGGCCCGCTGCCCGGTCGCCGGATCGGTCGGATACCGCACCTCGGCCTGCAACTGGGTGCCGTCGGACAGCGAAACCACCTGTCCCAGTTGATAACCCACCCCGTACCGCGCCGGCGTGGGCTGGTAGTCCGAGGGCAGGCCGAAATTCGCGGGCGCGTCGGGCACCGGCCCGAACACAGGCGCGGCCCCCGTCGGCGTGGTGGCGGCGATGGTCATGGCCAGCGCGGAGAAGCCCGCCACGGCCCAGGGGGCGAGGCGGCAGCGGCGCGGCCGGAAGGTGCTGCTCAACGAAGTACCTCTGCGGATGGTCGGGAGGTCCCGGCGGGCGCGGACCGGATGCCGCGCCGCATGACCTCGTCGTCGGTGTTCAGCACACCGCACAGAGCCCGCGCGCCGGTATCGGCAATCGCCAAGAGTGTGGACGAGGGCATTGTGCAGCCGACCAAACCCCGGGCCGCCCCGCCACCCGGGCGTGGCGGGGCGGGCGAGCAGGCCGCGGCGCGCTGCGGGCAGTGGCCAACGCGGCGTGTGAGGGTCGGGCGGTCGCGAACTACGGTGCGAAGCAGGAGGTTTCGAGGCGCCGGGCGATGCGGGCGGCCGAGAGTGTCATGGCGTCGGTCGGGCGGTGCGGATCCAGACCGGTCAGCTCGTGCACGCGGGCCAGGCGGTAGGTGACGGTGTTGCGGTGGACGTTGAGCAGGCGGGCCGTGGCCAGCTGGTTGAAGCCGGTGTCGACGAAGACGTCCAGGGTTTCGGTCAACACCGTCTGGCTGTCGAGCGGCTCGAGCACGGCCGCGAGCCCGGGGCGCGCGGAACCGCCCGCGGCGACGGTGTATTCGAACATCAGGTCCGCGCGTCGGCACACCGGCTGCGGGCGGCCCAGGCAGCGGCCGAGCTCGGCCAGCGTGCGCGCCTCGGCGAACACCTCGGGGATCGCGGCGCGGCTCGCCGCGGTGGCGACGCCGACCCAGAAGGGGGCGGGTGCGGCCGAACGCGGCTGCTCGGTTTGTGCGGTCTGCCCGAGGGCGAGCCGGCCGGGCCCGGGCAGGCGCGCGGTGAGCGCCGCCAGGGTCGCCGTGCCGTCGTCGCCGGCGTGCAGTGGCAGCAGGGCCGTCCAGCCGCCGCTGTCCAGGCGCAGGAACACGCCCGGGATGGCTTCGATGCGATGGCGCAGTTCGCTCGTGTCGCCGCCGCGCGCGGACCCGAGCCGGAAGGCGGCGAGCAGGAACGCGTCGGGCACCGCCACGGCGGGTTCGCCCGCCCACTCGACGGGGTCGCGGCCGGTGAGCAGCGCGTCGGCAATGGCTCGGCGGCGTTCCAGCAACTCCCAGCGCGGGTCGTGGGCGCGCTGAACGCAGGCGGTGGCGATGCGGGTGGTGAGCAGGGTGATGTAGCGCAGCAGCGAGATCGCGGCATCGTCGAGGAGTTCGCGTTCGGGGCCGTGGGCGGTCTCGCGCACCCGCGACCAGATCAGCTCCGCGCCCAGGCTGTAGCGGTTGAGCACTTCCTCGAGGGTCTCGCCATCGCGGATACGGCTCAACGCGATCTGTACGACCTCGGCGGTGTCCTCGGGCGAGGGTGGCACACCGGTGCGCAGGAATTCGAAGAACAGGTCCACGTTCAAGGCCGTGCCGCGCTCGAAACCGCTGGTCACCAGGGATTCCGGGAGCTTGGGGTAGGGCGGCGCGAGAGCGGGGAATTCCGCGCGCGCCACGACCGCGCGTTGGTACAGCTCCTCGAGCGTCCGATCCCGTAATCGCGCGTGCATAACTCTCCTACTACCCGTACAGCGACTCGATAGTAGCGGCGTAGGTGATAGCTATTGGTTTGCGACTGAGTTTTCCGGTCGCCGTGAGGTGATCGGAGCCCGGGACCCACACGTCCGGCAGCACCGCGAACTTCTTGATCTGCTCCACCCGTGAGAGCTTGTCGTTCGCCGCGCCCACGCCGTCCTGGAGGGTGGCGAGCACGCGCGGATCGCGGGCCAGGGCCGCGATGTCCCGCTCGGTTAGCTGGTGGCGCTCGGCGAACGCGGCGGCCAGGTCGGGTCCAGGCAGATGAGCGCAGTGTTGTAGGCGCGGCCCTCGCCGATGGCCACCACCGCACCCGCCAGGGGCGTGTGCTCGGTGACGGTGCTCTCGATATTGGTCGGCGACATGTTCTTACCGGCCGCGTTGATGATGAGCTCCTTCTTGCGGTCCACGATCCGCAGGAAGCCCTCGGCGTCGAGTTCGCCGATATCGCCGGTGTGCAGCCAGCCGTCGGCGTCCACGGTCTGGGCGGTCTTGGCGGGCTCGCCGCGATAGCCGCGCATCACGCTGCCGCCGCGCACCAGCACCTCTCCGTCCTCGGCGATGGCGACCTCGGTGCCGGGGAACGCGGTTCCGACGGTGCCGCGAAGCGTTCCTCCAGCGCCGCTTTGACTTTCACCCACACCCGCGGGACACCCAGGAACACCGTCGGATGCACCTCCTCCGAGAGCGCGGCCGCGACCTGTCCGAGGTCAGGGCAGGTGGTGATCTGGCCGCCGGTCAGGATCGAGAGATAGTGCGAGAGCCAGCGATTGGCGGCGTGCGCGTCGGGCAGATAGGAGATCACCCGGTCGGCGGGGGAGCCGCCGCCGAATTCGTCCACCACGCGGGCGTTCTCGAGGAAGTTGGTGTGGGTGAGCTCCACGCCCTTGGGCGGGCCGGTGGTGCCCGAGGTGTAGACGATGGTGAGCAGATCCTCGGGAGCCACGGCGCGCCAGGCGGATTCGAAATCGATACCCTCCGGCGCGGTGGCCTCGATCTCCGCCAGCGCGACGCACCCCGCGAGCGCCTCGTCGACACAGATCACGTGCTCCACGGTCGCGCCCCGCTCGGCGGCCAGCGCCACCGCGGCGCGGACCTGCGGCGCGAACTGCGCCTCGCAGATGGCGAAGAACTGTGACAGGTGATTTGTGCACTGTGCCAAAAGCGGGGGAGCGGGCAGGGCGGGTCGGAGTCGTGGATCCCACGCCGACATCCGCGCGTCGATCATGATGGCGAATGATCTTGGTGCACAAGCTCATTCGCGTCCTTCCGGGTGTCTGCGCGACGTATCGTGTGAGCACGAACAGGACCGCCGGACCCCGACCGGGCTGTCCGATCGGGCAGGCGTGCGCGGCCACGAGGAGGCAGCGGTGATCACCCCTACCACCAATGGAGTACAGGACTACATCGACGCCGAGGAAGTCGAGTACGTCGACGTCCGCTTCTGCGACGTCCCCGGCATCCAGCAGCATTTCTCGATCCCGGCGAGCATGTTCGGCCCGGAGCTGGTCGAGGACGGCATCGCCTTCGACGGCTCCTCGGTGCGCGGCTTCCAGGCCATCCACGAATCCGACATGCTGCTGCTGCCGGATCTGCGGACCGCGCAACTGGATTCGTTCCGCACCGCCAAGACCCTCAATATCAGTTGTTTCGTGCACGACCCGCACACCCGCGCCGCCTACAGCCGCGACCCCCGCAATGTGGCCCGCAAGGCCGAGGAATACCTGCGCTCCACCGGAATCGCCGACACCGCCTATTTCGGTCCCGAGGCCGAGTTCTACATTTTCGACACCGTCCGTTACGACACCACCATGAACCGGGCCTTCTACGAAGTGGATTCGTCGTCGGCGGACTGGAATACCGGCGAGAAAATCAATCCCGACGGAACTCCGAACCGTGGCTACAAAGTCCGGGCCAAGGGCGGCTATTTCCCCGTCGCCCCCTACGACGCCGACGTCGATCTGCGCGACCGCATGTGCACGCACCTGCAACAGGCCGGATTCGAATTGGAGAAGGGCCACCACGAGGTCGGCACCGCCGGACAGGCCGAGATCAACTACCGGTTCAACACCCTGCTCGCCGCCGCCGACGACCTCATGCTCTACAAGTACATCATCAAGAACACCGCCTGGGCGGGCGGCAAGACCGTCACCTTCATGCCCAAACCGCTCTTCGGCGACAACGGGTCCGGTATGCACGTGCACCAATCCCTCTGGAAGGACGGCGCCCCGCTGTTCTACGACGAAGCGGGCTATGCCGGACTGTCGGACCTGGCCCGGCACTACATCGGCGGGCTGCTGCACCACGCGCCCTCACTGCTGGCCTTCACCAACCCGACGGTGAATTCCTACAAGCGCCTCGTCCCCGGCTACGAGGCCCCGGTGAATCTGGTCTACAGCCAGCGCAATCGCTCCGCCGCCGTGCGAATCCCGGTGACCGGCACCAATGCCCGCGCCAAACGCCTCGAATTCCGCTGCCCCGATTCCTCGGGCAACCCGTACCTGTCCTTCGCCGCCATGATGATGGCCGGACTGGACGGCATCACCAACAAGATCGAGCCCGCCCTGCCCGTGGACAAGGACCTCTACGAACTCACCCCCGAGGAATCCGCCGAGGTCACCCAGACCCCCGCCAGCCTCGAAGCGGTCATCGACCGCCTCGAGGCCGACCACGACTACCTCACCCAGGGCGGGGTGTTCACCGAGGACCTCATCGACACCTGGATCCGCCTCAAGCGCGACACCGAGATCGCCGAGATCAACCTCCGCCCCCACCCCTACGAATTCGAGCTCTACTTCGACGTGTAGAGACCGGCCAGGGCGCGCGGGAGCGGGCCCCGGTGCAGGACGCCCAGTCGCTGGGTGGCGCGGGTGAGGGCGACGTACAGTTCGGCCGCGCCGCGCGGGCCGTCGGCGAGGATGTGCTCGGGTTCGACCACCAGGACGGCGTCGAACTCGAGGCCCTTGGTCTCCGAGGCAGGGACCGTGCCCGGCATGCCGGGCGGGCCGATCACGATGCTGGTGCCCTCGCGGCCGGCCTCGTCACGGACGAATTCCTCGATGGCCGAGGGCATGTCGTCGGTGGCGAGCTGCCGGGCCCACGGCTGGACACCGCAGGCTCGGACCGAATCCGGCGGGGTGACGTCGGGGGAGAAGTCGGCGAGCACGGCCGCGGCGACAGCCATGATCTCCGCGGGCGTGCGGTAGTTCACGGTGAGCGAGCGGTACTGCCAGCGGTCCGGAACGTAGGGGTCCAGCATCTCGGCCCACGACGTCGCCCCCGCCGCGGAACGACGCTGCGCGAGATCGCCCACCACGGTGAAGGAATGGCCGGGGCAGCGGCGCATCAGCACCCGCCAGTCCATGGCCGACAGCTCCTGGGCCTCGTCGACCACGATGTGCCGGTAGGTCCAATCCCGGTCCGCGGCAGCGCGTTCGGCCAGTTCGCGGGTGTCGCGTTCGATGAAACGCTCGGCCAGGTCCTCGCCGTAGAGCATGTCGGTGGCGAATAGATGGTCCTCGTCGTCCATGTGGTCGGCGCGGTTCACCAGCAGATCCAGCACGCCCTCGGCATAGGCGGCCTGCGCCTTGCGTTCCCGCTCGGCCGCGGCCTCCTCGGCGGAGGTGTCGCGGCCCAGCAGGTCGGCCAGCTCGTCGAGCAGCGGGACATCCGAGACCGTCCACGCCTCGCCCTCGGCCCGCCAGAGCGACTGGTCGGCGCCCGCCGCGCGCAGACGGTCGGTCGACGACAACAGTTCCGCCAGTAGCTGTTCCGGCGTGAGCGCCGGCCACAGCTCGTCGAGCAGCGCGGTGAAGCCCTCGTGCTCGGAGAGTTCGGTGCGCAGGTCGGTGCGCATGTTCTCCCACGCCTCGCGGTCCTCGCGGGTGAGCCAGCCCTGACCGATGCGGGCGATCGCGCGCTCGGTCAGCGCCCAGGTGAGCACCTCCACGAACGTGGCGCGGGCCAGATTGTGCGGCAGGCCGCTCTCGCGAGCCTCCGACCGCGCCCAGTCCGCGATATCCGCGCCGATGCGGACCGTCACATCCGACAGTTCGAGGGACACCGGCTCCGCGGGCACCCGCTGCCGGTCCGCGATCGCCGCCTTCAGCACCTCGAGAGTGCCGAGTGTGCCCTTGAGCCGGGCCACCTCCGGAATGTCCTCGGCGGTCGCGTGCACGCCGGGCATGAGATCCGCGGTGGTGGTGAACACCACGTTGGTCTCGCCCAGCGACGGCAGCACCCGCCCGATGTGCCTGAGGAAAGCCGTATTCGGGCCCACCACGAGCACGCCGTTGCGTTCCATCTGCTTCCGCTGCGTGTACAGCAGATATGCCACCCGGTGCAGCGCCACCACCGTCTTGCCGGTGCCCGGCCCGCCCTCGATCACCAGCACACCGGGGTGATCGAGCCGGATGATCCGGTCCTGCTCGGCCTGGATCGTCGCCACGATGTCGCGCATGCCCTCGCCGCGCGGCGCGTTCACCGCCGCCAGCAGCGCCGCGTCACCGCGCTCCCCGTCCCCGGGACGACCGAACACCTCATCGGTGAAATCCACCACGTCCCGGCCCCGCGTGTGGAATTGGCGACGCCGGCGCATGTTCTCCGGAGTCGCGGCGGTCGCGGTGTAGAACGCCTGCGACGCCGGGGCGCGCCAATCCTGCAGCAGCGGCTCGAATTCGTTGGTCTCGTCGTAGATGCCGATCCGGCCGATGTACGCGTGCTCACCGGTCTCGCTGTCGAGACGGCCGAAGCACAGGCCGTTGTCCGCCACACCCAGCCGGGTCATCTCCTTGGCCAGCGCCCGCGCCTCGGCATCCCGCTCCACCAGCACCGTCGCATTGCCGCGCACGGTCAGCGTCTCGCCGTACCGGCCGCGTACCCGCGCCCGCTCGGCGTCCAACCGCGCGTACAGCCCGGCCACGTACTCGCGCTCGGAGCGCAGTTCTTTCTCGTACCCCTGATCAGACATCAGCACCACACCTTCCGCCCAGCCGGTCCCCGGCCGCCGCCCACGCGCCATTCGCGCAGGCCGCGGCCCTCGGCCAGCGATTGTGCGCCACCACGGGGGCCTTGCCGCAAGCCCCCCACTGGGATATATGTTGAAAGGGGAGAGAGGTACAGCCCTCCCCGATTCCCTTCCCCGATCCCCCTTCTCGCAGCCGCTACGCGGCGGTCGGCCGCTGCCCGCCCGACACCAGGTTCATGATGTCCTTGTTGCCGTCGGCCCACTGCGCCGTCATCACCATGGCCTCGACCTTCCACGCACCGACCACCAGGCGCAAGCCGATCCGGTAGGTGCCGCCCAGCGTCCAGCGCGGCGAACCGAGCGGATTGGCCAGTAGATGCACCGCCTGGAAGACGGCGGTCAACTCGGCCCGATCACCATCGACGGTCACCAGATGATTGCCCAGCAGATGCTGCGTGGCGTCGAACGCGCCGATCAACTTCTCCCAATCCGGTCGAATCTGACCAGGATTCACCGTTGCGGGCGCACCACCCCACACGCTCGAATAGTCGAGGGTGACCGCCGAACTCGCGCACCTCGCCGGAATCAGCGCCGAGTACTACCAGCGTCTCGAACAGGGCCGCGCCGCCAACCCCTCCGCCGAAGTCCTCGACTCCCTCGCCGCCGCCCTGCGCCTCAACCCCGTCGAAATCGAGCGCCTGCACGCGCTCGCCCGCCCGGCGCTCCGAAACCGCCTCCGCCGCACCGCGTCCCGAACTGCTGCGCATGCCCCGCCGCCGCATCGTCACCTTCACCCCGCCCCGGACACCGCCCTGCCGGCCCTGTGACGGACCGCGCGGTCACTCGGCGGTTCCGCACGGAACGATCCAGTGGTGTCGCAGGGTCGGGAAGACGCCGGCGATCAGTTCGAAATGCTTGTCGTAGTGCAGAACCGTGGCGTCGTAATGGACCGCGGTCGCCGCGATCAGGACATCCGTCGCCTGGGCGGAACGGCCGTGACCGTGCGCCCAGAGTTGTTGCCGGATCGTGCGTACCAACCGGTCGATCGCGGGATCCATCGGGAGGAAACGGAACACTCCCGTATGGATCGTGATGATGCGTTCCAGATCCTGAGCAGTGCGGGCGCTGTAGCAGGCCTCGTCCAGCGTGACGGCATTCGAGCACAGGACACCGACGGCGGCGTTCAGCCGGTCGAATGCCGCGCGCACGGCCGGGCAGGTCTGAATTCGGGATACCGCGCTGTGATCGGCGAGGTACAGCGCGAGATTTCCGCCGCCGGTCATCGCGGCTGCTGCGGCTCGGCCTCTCCGGTCTGCTCGGCCTCGGGTAGGAAGGGCGCCGAGTCGGCGAACCACGCGATGGCGTCGTGCTGCTGACGCTGCTGGACCAGGAGGCGCAGCGCCGTGCGAACGGTCTCGGTTTTCGTGGCCCCACCGGTGACCCGCCGGGCCTGTTCCATGAGGTCATCCGGAATGTCGATCAGGGTTTTCGTCATGGTCACCTCCGGAGGGATATATAAATCGTTCCTGAAGTATATCCGAGCCGGTGCGCGGGCGGCTCGCCGATCCGGAATCGCCCAACGAGACGCGCCGAGAGTAGTTGCGGGTTCGTTCGGTGTGTTGTCGTTAGATTGGGGGCAGGACGGATCGGCCGCGACGCGAGAGTGGCCCGCAGGGAGGCGGGTTCGTGTCGAGGTGCGGGAATACCGTTGTGACACAACGTGCCACGCGAATGACAACGCGTGGTCATGTGGGGTGGCGTCAAACTATGACCTTGACCTCAGTGACCGCGCGGGATCGTGGTGCGGTCATACGATCCGGGGCTGACATATGCGGGAAGGCGAGTAGGCCATGGATCGAAATGCGTTCGTCGAGGTGATGAACGAGGCGAGCGGCATGCTGGAGACCGGCCGGGCCGAGGAGGCGCTGGCGCGGTTGTCGGCGTTCGACGACGAGCTGGCCGGGGTCCCCGATCCCAAGGAATACGGCTGGATCGTCTCCTACCGCTTCCGATCCGCCTTCGCCGCGGGCGATTACGCCCAGGCCCTGCACCTGGCCGAACATGGCCCGGCTCGCTACCCAGCCGACATCCCGCCCGCCACCCTCGCCACCATGTACTCCATGGCCGTCGAGGCCGCCACCCAGCAGGACCTGCCCGACAGCGCCGTCCTCATGGCAGACCGCTGCATCGACCTGCGCCGCGCCCACGGCGAACACGCCGAAGTGCTGATGGCGGCCATGACCGCCTGCACCCTGCTCGGCGACATCGAAAGACACGACCTGGCAAGCAGATATGCGCAACTGCTGATCACCGAGGGCGTCGGCCACGACGACTACCGCGGCTACGGGTACTACGCGCTGTGCGCCGCCATCGAACAGGGCGTCGGCGGACACCTGATCGACACCCTGCGGGCCGGCCGCGAATGGCTCGAGACCCAGGACAACGAATTCGCCCGGGTGGCACTGGAATATCTGCAGACCGCCCCCGCCCTGCGCGACCCGCTCGCCATCGACCTCGGCCTCGCGGACCCGCTCCGCAACGGCGCGCCGCTGACCGAACCCGGCGCCATACTGCCCGAACCGGGCGCACCCTTCCCTGAACCGGGCGGACTGTTCCCTGAACCGGGCGGACTGTTCCCTGAACCGAGCGCACTGTTCCCCGAACCGAGCGCACTGTTCCCCGAACCGGGCGCGCTGTTCCCCGAACCCGGGTCGGCTTTCCCCGAACCCGGCTCGGCACAGCCTGATCAGGGGTTCTCGCCGCTGGAACCCGCTGGCGCACAGCCCGAACCCCGCGCGCCGGGAGCCGATTTCGGTGCCGCGCAGTCCGGCCCGGCGCCCGGTCTGCCGCCGCTCGACCCGGCCGCCGGGCCCGACGCCATGGCGACCCAGTACCTGCG